>JAFSXP010000100.1 GCA_017443965.1 Oscillospiraceae bacterium | reverse complement strand
GCTGCTGCTCGACGAGTGGGATTATATCGTCCTGCAGGAGAGCAGCCGCAAGGTGGGGGACTACGCCAATTTCCAGCCGTTTCTGGGTTCGCTCGCCACGCATTTCCGGTATTGCTGCCCGAAGTCGCAGCTGATCTACAACATGTCGTGGACGTATCCCGAAGGCAGCCGCATCTTCGCGCAGACGCCGTTTGACGGCCCGCAGGAGATGTACCCGAAGATCCTGGAGTCCGCCGAACGCGCGGCGAAGGACATCGAGGCGGCAAAGTTGATCCCCGGCGGCACGGCGATGTGGAAGCTCTGCGCCGAGATCGGCGAAGAGGCTTACCGCGACGGCTTCCACTGCAACATGGGGATCTCGCGCTATATGCTGGGACTTCTCTGGTTCATGGCGCTGACCGGCAAGCCGGTCGATACCGTCGACTATCACGACTTCGACGTCGAGGTGACCGACGAACAGATCGCCCTAGCCAAGCGCATCGCGACCGAGACCGCGAAAGAAGCGGGCTTCCTCAAATAACGCACCCGTATGCCGAAGCGGCGTTTGCCGCTTCGGCTTTTTTCTGTCTGTTTGCGTGATATTTTCTTGCAATCACTCACGGAATATTGTAAACTGATACTGGCACAGTTTAGCCGCCGGTCGCATAGCCTGCTATCGGGGGCGATCGTTTGGAGATCCTGCTTGCGATCCTTGCCGCGCTCGGCGCGGCGGTGCTGCTTTGGTGCGTTGCGGGGCTTTTGCTGCTGCCGGTCTCCGGCTGCGACATGCTGACGCTGTGGCGCGTCTGCGGCGCCTGTCCGGAACTGGAATGCCGCGTGCGCGGCTATTTGCTGCTGCAGCGGCTCGGACTATTGGATGCGCGGCTCGTGCTGGTTGACTGCGGCATGGGCGCGGAAACTGCTGAGATCGCGCGGCGTCTCGCCGCGGATCACGATACGGTGGAGTTCGTCTCCGCTGAAGATTTGGAAACCTACTTGGATCGGGTGCGTAGTGACGATGGAACAACTTGAGATCTTACACGGCGTCGTGCAGGCGGTCGTGTTCCAGAACCCCGAAAACGGCTATACGATCCTCCGTCTCACCGCGGAAGACGGCGAGACGGTCACGATCGTCGGCACGATCCCGATGGCGTCGGTCGGCGAACGGCTGATGGTCACCGGCAGATGGGTGTCCCATCCGTCCTACGGCAGGCAGTTCGAGGCGGAGTTCCTCGAACGGCTGATGCCGCAGGAGGCGGAGGATATCCTCGCGTACCTGTCGTCGCGCGCCGTCAAGGGCATCGGTCCCGCCACGGCAAAAAAACTCGTCGACGCGTTCGGCTCGCGTACGCTCGACGTGCTTGAAAGCAACCCTGAGCAGATCGCCGCCATCGACGGCTTTTCCATGAAAAAGGCGCTGGCGGTCAGCGAAGCGTTCAAGCGGCAGGTCAGCGTGCGGCGGCTGATTGAATTTCTCTCCGCGCACGGTCTGCCCGCCGATCTCGCGGTGCGGCTGTACCGCGCCTACGGCGTGTCGGCGATCGACGCGGTGCGCGAAGACCCGTACCTGATGGCGGATCCGATCTTCGGCGCGGACTTCGCGCATGTGGACGCGTTCGCCATGGAACTCGGCGTCTCCTCGGACGACGAGGGGCGCATCGACGCGGGCATTTTGTTTGAATTATCCCACAATCTCGGAAACGGGCACGTGTTCATCCCGGAGGACAAACTGACGGACGTCTCCGCGCAACTTCTCGACCTGCCGCGCGATCTCATCGAGATCGGCATAGACCGCCTTAACGTCCAGCAGCGCATCGTGATCGACACGCTGCTCGGCAGACGGCTCTGTTATCTTCCCGAGTGGCACGAGGCGGAACTGTTCGTCGCGGAACGGCTCAAATCGCTCGCCGCTCAAAAGGACGAGCCGCTTCGCCACGCGGACAGGCTCCTGCGCCGCGTCGCCGACTGCTGCAGCGTCACGTTCGTCGAAAAGCAGGAGACGGCGATCCTCGCCGCGGCGACGCAGCACGTGCTCGCCGTGACAGGCGGTCCCGGCACCGGCAAGACCACCACGATGGCGGGCATTCTGGAACTTTACGATATCCTCGGCTATAAGACGCTGCTCGCCGCGCCGACCGGCCGCGCCGCCAAGCGGCTGACCGACCTGACCGGGCGTGAGGCGGCGACGATCCACCGTCTGCTGCAAAGCCAGTACGACCCGGAAAGCGGCAACGTGCTGTTCGTCCACGACGAGGCGGAGCCGCTCGACGCCGACGCGCTGATCGTGGACGAGGCGTCGATGATCGACCTGATGCTGATGAGTGCGCTGCTGCGCGCCATGCGCCCCGGCTGCCGGCTGATCCTCGTCGGCGACCCCGACCAGCTGCCGAGCGTCGGCGCGGGCAACGTGTTTTCCGATATCCTGCGCAGCGGCGCAGTCGAGACCGTCCGCCTGACCGAGATCTTCCGTCAGGCGCGCGAAAGCCTGATCGTCATGAACGCGCACGCCGTCAACCGCGGCGAAATGCCGCGCCTTGACGTGCGGGACCGTGACTTTTTCTTCCTGCCGGCAAAAACCGGCGAAAACGTCGTGCAGACGGTGCAGGGGCTGTGCGCCACGCGGCTTCCGCAGCGCATGGGCATCGCGCCGGAGGAGATCCAGGTGCTGTCGCCGACGCGCAAGGGCGTCACGGGCACGGGCAATCTCAATAAGCAGCTGCAGGCGGTGCTCAACCCGCCGGCGGAGGGCAAGCACGAAAAGACCTACGGCGATTTCACCTACCGCGTCGGCGATCGTGTGATGCAGATCAGAAACAACTATGATCTCACGTGGCGCAAGGCGGACGACTCCGCCGTCGGAACGGGCGTCTTCAACGGCGACATCGGCGTCGTGCGGGATATAGATTACGCGGCGGAGACGCTGACCATCTGCTTTGACGACCGCGTCGCCGAATACGGCTACGACATGCTGTCGGAACTGGAGCCGGCTTACGCCATGACCGTCCACAAGAGCCAGGGCAGCGAATACCGCGCCGTCATTCTGGCGGCGCTCGGCGGCTCGCCGTTTTTGCTGACGCGCAGCATTCTCTACACCGCCGTCACGCGGGCGCGGGAACTGCTGATCGTCGTCGGCAGCGAGGATACGATCGCCGCCATGGTGCAGAACGATAAACAGCAGCGCCGCTACAGCGGTCTCAAACTGCGTCTGGAGGATGCGTGATGCGGCTTCTCGATCTCATCTACCCGCCGCGCTGCGTGCTGTGTCACGATCATCTGCCGCGCGGCGGCGCGTACACGTGTGAAGCCTGCAGCCGCCGTCTTCTGCGGCAGGAGCCGATAAAGCGCAAACTGCGCTTTCTGGACGGCATGGTCGCAGTCGCACCGTATGAGGAGCCTTACCGCGGCTCCGTGCAGCGTTTCAAGTTCGGCGGCTGTGCGTTCTACGCATATCCTTACGCGGACTGGCTGTCCGCCTGCATCCGCAGCGAGTTGGGCGGTGCGTTCGAGCTTGTCACGTGGGCGCCGGTCAGCGCCTCGCGCAGTCTGCGCCGCGGCTACGATCAGGCACGCCTGATCGCCGTACAGGCGGCGAAGCGCCTTGACGCGCCGCTCGTCCGCTGTCTTCGCAAAAAGCGGCACAACCCCGCGCAGTCCGGTCTGAAAACGCCCGAACAGCGCCGCGCCAACGTCACAGGCGTCTACCGCGCGGTGAAGCCGGAGCGCTTCGCGGGCAAGCGTATCCTGCTGATCGACGACGTCGTCACCACCGGCGCGACCGTCGAGGAATGCGCCCGTGTGCTGCTGACGGCAGGCGCGGCAAGCGTCGTCTGTGCATCCGTTGCTACGGTAAAATAACAATAGAGCAATAGAGGGTGTTACCATGTATAAGTTTTCGAGAGACCTCGGCGTCGACCTCGGCACGGCGAACGTGCTGATCTACGCCGACGGCAAGGGCATCGTCCTGCGCGAGCCCGCGGTCGTTGCGGTGGATAAGAACACCGGCAACGTCATCCGCGTCGGAAGCGAGGCGCGCAGCATGATGGGCAGAACGCCCGTCAATGTCGAGGCGGTGCGTCCGCTGCGCGGCGGCGCGATCTCGGATTACGATATGACGGAAAAGCTCCTGTCCGGACTGATGCGCAAGGCGGTCGGCTATTCGCTGGTCAAGCCGCGCGTCGTCATCAGCGTGCCCAGCGGCATCACCGAGGTCGAGGAGCGCGCCGTCATCCAGGCGGCGATCGAGGCGGGAGCGCGCCGTGCGTACCTGCTGGAGGAGCCGCTTGCCGCGGCGCTTGGCGCGGAGCTGGACATCTCCGAGGCGAAGGGACGCATGGTGGTCAACATCGGCGGCGGCGTCACGGATATCGCGGTGATCTCGATGAATAACGTCGCGACGTCCTCGTCCGTCCGTGCCGGCGGCGACAGCTTCGACGCGGCGGTCGTGCAGTACGTGCGCAAGCACTACAGCATCCTGATCGGCGAAAGCGCCGCCGAGGAGGTCAAGATCGCCATCGGCGGCGTGGCGGAGCGGGAAGAGCCGCTTACCATGCAGGTCAAAGGACGCGATCTCAAGACCGGTCTTCCGCGCGAGGAGACCGTCACGTCCACGGAACTTTTCGAGGCGTTCAAACGCCCGCTGCGTGTCATCATGGACGAAATTTTGTCCGTGCTGGAGCAGACCGCGCCGGAACTCGTCTCCGACCTGACCGAGACGGGAATCCTGCTGACGGGCGGCGGCAGCCAACTTTACGGTATGGCGGAGACGATCTCGCAGCGCACGGAGATCCCGTGCCGCGTGGCGGACGATCCCGACGCCTGCGTGGTGCTCGGCTGCGGCAAGAGCCTGAAATGGCTCAGTTCCATGCAGGAGGGCACCGTCAATCTGGCGCGCAGAAAGATCATGCGGGAGCAGTGATATGAAGATCATACACCTGATCTCCGGCGGCGACGTCGGCGGCGCAAAGACGCACGTTTTGAGCCTGCTCGCCGGACTGACGAAAACAGAACAGGCGCGGCTCGTCTGCTTTACCGAGGGCGATTTTGCCGCGGAGGCGCGGCAACTCGGTATCGACACGCACGTTGTCGGCGGGGGACTGCCGTCCGTCCTGCGCACGCTGCGCACGATGATCGCCGAAGACGGCTTTGAGATCGTCCACTGCCACGGCGCACGGGCAAATCTCATCGGCAGCCTGCTGCGCCGGCGGCTCGGCGTGCCGGTCGTCACCACGGTGCACAGCGACTATCGGCTGGATTACCTCGGCAGACCGCTCGGACGGCTGACCTACGGCACGATCAACACGGTCGCGCTGCGGTTTCTCGACTATTACATCGGCGTCTCCGATTCGATGGGCGATCTGCTCATAGGGCGCGGCTTCGATCCGCAGCGTATTTTCTCCATCTACAACGGCGTCGATTTCACCGGGCACCAGCCCTCGCTCGACCGCGCCGCGTATCTCGAAAGCGTCGGCTGCGGCGGCTGGGACGGCAGCGTCGTTGTCGGCATCGCCGCGCGGCTCTCCGCCGTCAAGGACGTCGCCACGCTGATCCGCGCGTTCGGTCTCGCCTGCAAATCGTGCGATAATATCCGCCTTTTGATCGCTGGCGACGGCGAACAGCGCGCGGAACTGGAAAAACTGGCGGCGCAGTGCTGTCCCGCGGGGAAATACTGCTTTGCCGCCTGGATCATGGACACGGACAGCTTCTATCACGCGCTCGACGTCAACACGCTGACGTCGCTTTCCGAGACGTTCCCGTACGCGCTGACCGAGGGCGCGCGGATGCACTGCGCCACGGTCGCTTCGCGCGTGGGCGGCGTGCCGCGCCTCATTGAAGACGGCGTGTGCGGTCTTCTCTTCGAGCCGAAGGACGATAAGACGCTCGCCGCGCATCTCTGCGAACTGGCAAAAGACGCCGCTCTCCGTGTCCGTCTCGGCGACGCGCTTTATGAGAAGGCGGCGCGGGAGTTTTCCGTCGAGGCGACCGTCCGCCGCCAGAGGGAGATCTACGAGACCATCCTGCGGCGCAAGGCGCGCAGCGTCGGCAAGCGAGACGGCGTGCTGATCTGCGGCGCCTACGGGCGCGGCAACGCGGGCGACGACGCGATTTTGGAGGCGATCGTCGGGCAGATGCGCGCGATCGATCCCGATATCCCGCTGTACGTGCTCAGCCGCACGCCGAAAAAGACCAGCGCACGGCACAGGATCGGCTCAGTCTACACGTTCCGCTTCCTGCGCTTCTGCCGCGTCGCGCGGCGCACGAAACTCTACATCAACGGCGGCGGCAGCCTCATACAGGACGTCACGTCCAGCCGCTCGCTGTGGTACTATCTTCTCAACATCACGGCGGCAAAGAAACTCGGCAACCGCGTTTTGATGTACGGCTGCGGCATCGGTCCGGTCAAAAAGGCGCGCAACCGCCGCCTTGCCGGCAGGGTGCTGGATCGAAATGCCGATATTATCACGCTGCGCGACAACTACTCCGCGGAGGAGCTCGGCAGGATGCACGTCACGAAGCCGAAGATCCGCGTGACCGCCGATCCCGCGTTCTTGCTCGAGGGCGCGCCCGATGAGGCGGCGGCGGAATTCCTGCGCCGCAAGGGGATCGCGGAGGACGAGCGTTTTGCCTTCTACGCCATCCGCGGCTGGAAGGGTATGGACGGCGCGATCCCCGCGATCGCGGAGGCGGCGCGCACGGCGTGGCAGCGCGGTCTTCGACCCGTCTTCCTCGCCATGGAGCCGCAGACGGATCTTGCCACCTGCCGCAAGGCGGCGGCGGCGGTCGGCGGCGGCGTGCCGGTCTTCTCCGCACCGGAGGAGAGCGCGCTGCTCATCTCGATCCTGCGCCGCGCCGGGCTTGTCGTGGCGATGCGCCTGCACGCGCTTGTCTTCGCCGCGGGCGTCGGCACGCCGCTGACCGGCATCAGTTACGACCCGAAGGTCGAGGCGTTCCTCGACTACATGGGGCAGAGCGGCTGCCCGTCCGTCGAGAACGTGACCGCCGAGGCGCTGCTGCACAATATGCAGCTCGCGCTTGACGGCGCGGAGAATGCGCGCGAAAAGGCGCGGCAGCTTCGCGTGCTGTCGTCGGAGAATCGCTTGGCGGCGAAAAAACTGCTGGAGGATGCAAAATGAAACAGATCGTTTGTATGGCGACCTCGCCGTGGTATCCGATCCCCACGCGCAAGCAGCAGGTCATGAGCCGCATCCCCGACGCGGAGGTGCTGTATTTCGATCCCTCCGTGACCTTTCTCGCGCCGCTGAAGGACAAAGCGGCGCGTCCGCAGCTGCGCGCATACCGGCATGAAGGCGTGAAGCCGCAGGAGAATATCACCGTCTATTCGCTGCCGCCCGTCCTGCCGTTTTTCAGCAAGTATCGTTTTATCAATCGAATCAATCAGCGCCGCATCGCGCGGTATGTGGAAAAGCGCATGAAGCAGCACGGCTTTGAAAAGCCGATCCTGTGGGTGTATTCGCCCGTGACGTGCGACTGCGTCGACAGGATCGCGCACAGCGCGCTCATTTACGACTGCGTTGACCGTCACAGCGCCTACGGCGGACTGATGGACCCCGCCGTCGTCGACGGCATGGAGGAGGAGCTGGCGCGCAAGAGCGACCATGTCTTTGCCACTGCAGCAGGACTTGCCGAGCGGCTGCAGGCGTTCAACGAGCACACCGCGTTCATCCCCAACGGCGCGAACTTCGAGCGCTTCGTGCAGGCGGCTGACGATCTGCCGTGTCCCGACGATATGGCGGATATCCCGCAGCCGCGCTTCGGCTTTGTCGGCGCGCTGCAGCCGTGCATCGAGTACGGCTTTTTGCAGTACGCGGCGAAGCAGCGCCCCGACTGGCACTTCGTGCTGATCGGCGGCGAAAAACCCGGCGCGGACCTGCTCGACCTGCGCGAACTGCCGAACGTGCATTTCCTCGGCATGCGCAAAAATGAAGACCTGCCGTCGTATATCTCCAACTTCAGCGCGTGTCTCAACCTGTTCGCGTCGGGCGATCTCAGCAAGGACGTCAGCCCGCTGAAATTCTACGAATACCTCGCCACGGGCAAGCCGATCGTCTCCACGCCGCAGCCGGATCAGGTGATGCAGTTCGCGTCGCTGATCCACGTTGCCGACAGTAAGGAATCGTTTGTCGCCGCATGCGAAGCGTCGCTTGCGGATACCATTGATGCGCGCAAACAGGCGCGGATCGCCGAGGGCGAAAAGAGTTCGTGGGATTCCCGCGTGGCGCAGATGTGCGAAATTCTGGGGGAGCGCGGCATATGGCAATGATCTACTGCGAGGGACACCGCGGCTGCAAAAAACTCTATCCCGAAAACACGCTGCTTTCCTACCGCAAGGCGATCGAGATGGGCGTGGACGCGGTCGAATTCGACGTCTGGCTGTCTGCCGACGGCGTGCCGGTCATCATGCACGATGAAAACGCCTACCGCACCTGCGGCGTCGACCGCAAGCTGACGGAGATGACCTACGACGAGATCCGCAAGCTCGATCCCTGCTGCGCATCCGAGTTCGGAGACCGCTTCCGCGGGCAGCATGTGCCGACGCTGCGCGAAATTCTGGAGCTTGTGAACGAGCTCCGTCCCGACGGCACGTTCCGCCTCGGCGTCGAGATCAAGCACTACACGGAGCAGACGGTCGACGTGACGGTCGCGCTGCTGAAGGAGTACGGCATCTTCGAGCGTTGCTGGTTCTACGCGTTCAACGGGCGCATCATCCGCTATTTGAAAACAGAATACAACGCCCGCACGATGGCGTACCCCGATTTTTTGATGCAGGAATTCGACGGCTACGACTGTTATGACGAACTCGGCATCCGCCTTTCGATCGCAAAGTCGGAGCTGATGCCGTTCTACAAGAGCAAGGGACTGCCGATCCACATCTATTGCGCCGACACCGAGGAGGACGTCCGCTTCTGCATCGAGCAGGGCGCAATGCTCATCACCGCGAACGATCCGCGACCGCTGCTGAAGATCGTAAAAGGCATATAAGAAAAAGCACCGCTTCTGCGGTGTTTTTTCTATGACTTGTCCTTCGGCTTGCAGAAGACCGCGGCGAGAAAGCCGAACACGATCGCCGCCGTCAGTCCGCCGGCGGCGCTTTTCATGCCGCCGGTCAGCGCGCCGAGCAAGCCGTTCTGCGCGACGGCTTCTTTTACTCCCTTCGCCAAATTGTACCCGAAGCCGGTCAGCGGCACGGTCGCGCCCGCGCCCGCCCATTCGGCAAGCGGCCCGTAAAGCCCGACCGCGCCGAGTATAACGCCCGCCACAACGTAAGACACAAGAATTTTCGCGGGCGAAAGCGCGGTCTTGTCGATCAAAATCTGCCCGATCAGGCACAGCGCGCCGCCGACGAGAAACGCCTTCAGATATTCCATATCACTGCCGCCTTTCACTTGTGATGGAGACCGCGTGGCAGATGCCGGGGATCGACTCGCCCTGCTGCGTCGACAGGGGAGACAGCAGCGCGCCCGTCGCACAGAACAGCAGATTGCGGTACTTGCCCGCCTGCAGCTTCTTCATAAAGTACCCGCACAGCGTCGTCGCGCTGCACCCGCAGCCCGAGCCGCCCATGTGCGCGTCCTGCCGCTCGGCGTCGTAAATAAGACACCCGCAGTCTTTGTGCTTCTCCGCGATCTCCACGCCGTCGCGGCGAAACAGTTCACACAGAAGTTCGCTGCCGAGTTTTCCGAGATCGCCGGTCACGATCACGTCGTAATCGTCCGGCGTCCGCTGCAGATCATCCAGATGTGCGCGGATCGTCGCGTACGCCGCGGGCGCCATTGCCGCGCCCATGTTCGCCGCGTCCTTGATGCCGAGATCGACGACCTGCCCGATCGTTGCCGTCTCGATAAAGGGCCCTTGCTCCTGCCTGCCGAGCAGCATGCAACCCGCGCCGGTCACCGTCCACTGCGCGGTGGGCGTCCGCTGCCCACCGTAGACGAGCGGGAAGCGGTACTGCCGCTCCGCGCCTGCAAAGTGCGACGATGTGACCGCCGCCGCGATCCGCGCATAGCCGCCGTCCACCAGCACCGCCGCCAGCAGCAGCGCCTCCGCCATCGTCGAACACGCGCCGTACAGACCGAGAAACGACAGACCCGTCCCGCGGAGCGGGAAGCTGCTGCCGATGCACTGATCCAGCAGATCGCCCGCCAGCAGCACGTCGATGTTCTCGTTTCGCAGGTTCGCCTTGTACCGCGCCGCGTCCAGCGCCAGCTCCTGCATCTTGTTTTCGGCTTTTTCCCACGTCTCCTGCCCGAACTTCGTCTCCGTGCTGCAGTAGTCGAAATAGCCAGCCAACGGTCCCTCGGACTCCTTTTTGCCGCCGATGGCGGCGGCGGCGAGGATCGACGGGGGATCGCGGAAGCGGATGCTCCGTTTTCCCGCGCGGCAAGGTTCCATGTGCACATCTCCTTTTTCGGTAAGTATGCCCAAAGACTGCAAAAAAAAATCACCGCTGCCCTGCAGCGGTGATTTTCCGTATACTTGATCAAAAAATTCGTCTTGCACCGATGTAGCGGCTCGCGTAGTAGTCGTCGCTCAGCGCCGTGACCTTGACGCCGCCGTTTGCCGCGTGGACGAAATATCCGTCGCCCGCGTAGATGCCGACGTGCGTCGCTCTCGCGCCGGAGCCGTAGGTGCGCTCAAAGAACACCAGATCGCCGGGGGAGAGACTGCTGACCGCGTAGCCGTAGTCCAGCTGATTGTCCGCGGTGCGTCCGATGTAGACGCCGAAGTTGTTCGCCACATACCGCGTGAAGCCGGAGCAGTCAAAGCCGCTCGGTTTCGTACCGCCCCATACGTAGGGCGTGCCGAGATACTCCTTGGCAAACGCCACGGCGTTCGCGCCCAAACTGCCGCCGCCGTTGCCGACGGGCTTTTCCGTCAGCTCCAGAAGATCGCTGCGGATGTAGCCGGTCATGCCGTCATACTGCACCTTGTACCAGCAGTTGTTGAAGCCGATGATGTACGCCTTTTCCCCGAGCGGGATCGAACACAGCAGCTCGCCGTCGGGCGAGGGGGAGGCGCGCAGATTGACCGAGCATTCCGACGCGCGTCCGTAGCCGAGCTCGATGTTCTTCACGGGATCGAACTCCAGATAGTCGGCGCACATATAGCCGATATCCAGATTGTAGTCCACCAGATACCAGCCGTTCACCTCGCGGATGATCACGACCTTGTCGTTCAGGTCGGCGTTTGCAAGGATCTCGCCGTCGGTGCTCGCCGTCGCGCGCAGACGCAGTCCGCCCGCCGTCACGGTGCCGATACCCGTTTTCAGTTCGATCGCCGACGCCGCCGCTGCCAAAAGAATAAGCAGCAAAGCCGTGAACAGCAGTTTTGTTCCGATCCGCAGGTGCTTCATGGTGCCTCCGTAATTACTTCTGATTCAGCGCGCGTTTCAGCCAGACGACGCCGACGTCCAGCGCGGTGTAAAAGCCGTCCTTCTCGCTCTTCTTGACGATCCGATCCTTTGCGCGGATGTTCGGATCGGTCCGCTGCAGCTCGACTGAGACCTTGCTTGCGATCTCCTCGCCGTTTTCGGTCTTCGTATCCAAGATCTGCAGCAGGACGATGTACTCATCCGCCATCGAGCCGAGATAGGTCAGCTTGTCCTTTCGCATGAGAGGGAACCCCTGATAGGTCATACCAACTGATTCTGCCATAATGCCCTCCTTGTTTGTAACCAAATTGTAACACATTGAAATGATTTTGACAATCCTGAAAATACGCTGTCGGAAAACTCGGGGAACTGCCTGAGCAGTACCCCGACGCGGTCATGATGTCAACTGAACAGATACGTCTTGACCAGCTCCTGCAGCAGCTCGTCGCGGTCGATCTTGCAGATCAGGCTGCGCGCGTTGCGGTGGTTGGTGATATAGGTGGGGTCCTCGGAAAGCAGGTAGCCGACGATCTGATTGATGGGGTTGTAGCCCTTTTCGCTCAGTGAGTTGTAGACGTCCGTGAGGATGCGCTTCATCTCCGCGCTGTCGTTTTCCATCGGTTTGAACTTGATCGTGTCGCTCATGGGGCACCTCCTTTGTTCCGTTCTGTTCTTATCATAATACAAAAACCGCGCTGTGTAAAGAGCGATCTTTTACCGGATCGCCGCGTCCAGCTCGCTGCCGAGCTTGTCGAGGATCTTCGTCATCACGGCCTCGGTCTCGTCGAAGGTCAGCGTCCTGTCGTCCGCGAGCAGCTCCAGGCTGAACGCCACGCTCTTTTTTCCGGCGGGCACGGGCAGACCGCGGTAGATATCGAACAGCTCGATATCGCGCAGCAGCTTGCCCGCGGCGTGGGTGATGCAGTCCTCCAGTGCGCCGACCGTGACCTCCTCCGCGCACACCACGGCAAGGTCGCGGCTGACGGACGGGAAGCGCGGGATCGCGCGGAAGGTCGCCTCCGGCTCGCGCAGCGCAAGCAGCGTGTCAAAATCCAGCTCCGCGCAGTAGACCTCGGCGTCGATGGCGTAGTTCTTCGCCACCAGCGGATGCACCTGTCCGAACACGCCGCAGCGTTTTCCGTCAACCAAAAGCGCGGCGCAGCGGCCGGGATGGTACGACGGATCGTCCTTGACCGCCTCATACTCCGGCTTTTTGACGCGGATGCAGCGCAGCAGCGCCTCGATCTCGCCCTTGAGCGTGAAGAAATCCGTCTTCGCGCCGTAGACGCCCAGCGTGAACACCTTCGGCTCGTCGGGCAGCGTCTGTCCCGCGACGGGATGATAGACCTTGCACATCTCGTACAGCTTGACGTCCTTGTTTTTCAGCGCGTAGTTGCGGCTGAGGATGGACAGCATCGACGGCAGCGGGATCGTGCGCATCACGGACGTGTCCTCGCCCAGCGGGTTCTGGATGCGGATGCACTCGCGCAGCGGCGAATCCGCAGGAACGCGCACCATATCGAAATCGGACGGGGAGACGAACGAGTAGGTGATGATCTCGCTGTAGCCGAGGCTCCTCGCCTCGGCGCCGATCGCCGCCTCCTGCTTCTGCTCGTCGGAATAGCCGCCCTGCGTGGTGATGCCGCGCAGCGGCGTGGTGGCGATGTTGTTGAAGCCGTACAGTCTGCCGACCTCCTCCGCCAGGTCCGCCATGCAGCGCAGGTCGGGACGCCACGACGGCACCAGCACGATGTTGCCCTCGACCGGCACCTCCAGACGGCGCAGATACGCCACCATGTCCTCGCGCGGGATGTTCGTGCCCAAAAGCGCGTTGATCTTGTCCGACTCCAGCGGCAGCTTCACGGTCTGCGGCACGAAGTTCAGCACGTCCACGACGCCGCTCAGCACCTCGCCCGCGCCGAGCTGCTCGACCAGCTCGCACGCGCGGTTGACCGCCTCATAGGTCAGCATCGGGTCGATGTTCTTTTCAAACTTCGCCGAGGCGTCCGTCCGCATGCCGAGCGAAAGCGCCGTCTGCCGGATCGACGTGCCGTCGAAGTTCGCCGACTCGAACACCACGTCCACGGTGTCGGCGACGATCTCGCTGTTCTCGCCGCCCATGACGCCCGCCAGACCGACGGCCTTCTCGTCGTCCGCGATGACCAGCATATTGCTGTTGAGTTCGTGCACGTTGCCGTCCAGCGTGGTCAGCTTCTCGCCGTCTAATGCGCGGCGCACGACGATCTTGCCGCCGTGCACGTAGCGGTAGTCGAACGCGTGCATCGGCTGACCGTACTCGACCATCACGTAGTTCGTGATGTCCACGATGTTGTTGATCGGGCGGATGCCCGCGCTGCGCAGGCGGCGGCGCATCCACTTCGGCGACGGCGCGATCTTGACGTTTCGCACCATGCGCGCGGTGTAGCGGCGGCACAGATCGGTCGCGGGGACCTCCACGTCAAGCAGCTCCGAAAGCTCACCCTTGCCGCACGCCTTCACGACCGGCTCGTGGTGCTTCATCGGCACGTTAAAAGCCGCCGCGGTCTCACGCGCAAGACCGATCAGACTGTAGCAGTCCGGACGGTTGTTCGTGATCTCAAATTCCACAACGGTGTCGTCGTTGCCGATGACCTCGTTGATGTCCTGCCCGACGTGGCAGTTCTCGTTGTTCAAAATCCAGATGCCGTCGGCCTCCGCGTCCGGCAGATCGTTCTGCGTCAGCGCCAGTTCGCCGAACGAGCACAGCATGCCCGCCGACGCGACGCCGCGCAGCTTGCCCTTTGTGATGTGGATGCCGCCCGGCAGATAGGAGTTGTGCTTCGCCACGGGGACGAGATCGCCCTCGTGCACGTTCTGCGCGCCGGTGACGATCTGCTCCGGCTCGCCGTCGCCGACGTCGACCTGACAGACCCACATGTGATCGGAGTCCTCGTGCCGCGCCATCGACAGCACCTTGCCCACGACGACGTTTTTGATCTCCGCGTCCATGCGGGTGACGGTCTCGACCTTCTGCCCCACGAGCGTCATCACGTCTGCATATTCCTTGTCGCTGACGTCAAGGTCAACGAAGTCTTTCAGCCATTCTCTCGAAATATCCATGACTTACCCTCCTCACTCAGAACTGCGACAGGAAGCGCACGTCGTTTTCATAGACGAGGCGCATGTCGGGGATGCAGTAGCGGCGCATGGCGGCGCGCTCGAGACCGATGCCGAACGCGAAGCCGGAATACACGTCGGGGTCGATGCCGCAGCCGGCAAGCACCTTCGGATGCACCATGCCCGCGCCCAGCAGTTCGATCCAGCCCTCGCCCTTGCAGGTGCGGCAGCCGGCGCCGTGGCACTCGAAGCACTGCACGTCCACCTCGCAGCTCGGCTCGGTGAACGGGAAGTGGTGCGGACGGAAGCGGATCACGGCGTCCTCGCCGTAGAGCGCTTTTGCGAAATTCTCCAGCGCGCCCTTGAGGTCGGTCATCGTCACGCCCTTGTCCACCACCAGACCTTCGATCTGGTGGAACATCGGCGAATGCGTGGCGTCGACCTCGTCCTTGCGGTATACGCGGCCCGGCGCGATGATGCGGATGGGCGGCTTCGTCTTTTCCATCACGCGGATCTGCATCGGGGAGGTCTGCGTGCGCAGCAGCACGCTGTCGTCGTCCGTCAGATAGAACGTGTCGCTGCGGTCGCGCGCGGGATGCCCCTCCTCGGTGTTGAGCTTCGTGAAGTTGTAGTCGCTCAATTCGATCTCGGGGCCGTCCACCACGGTAAAGCCCATGCCGACGAAGATGTCCTTGACCTCGTCCAGCGCCTTGTTCATCGGGTGCTTGTGACCGGTCTTGACGGCGACGCCCGGGATCGTGACGTCCACCGCCTCCGCCTGCAGCTGCTTATCCAGCGCCTTTGCCTGCAACTCTACCGCCTTTTCGGTCAGCTTCTCCTCCAGCGCGGCGCGGACGGAGTTTGCAAGCTGTCCCATCACCGGTCGCTCCTCCGGCGAAAGGCCGCCCATCTGCTTCAGCAGCGCGGTCAGATCACCCTTCTTGCCCAGCACCTTGACGCGAAGCGCTTCCAGATCGGCGGATTCCTTCGCCTCCGCAAGCGCTTCCAGCGTCTTCTGCCGGATCTTTTCCAGTTGTTCCTTCATATATCGTCTTCCTTTCCAAGTATTCCCGAAATAAAAAAGCCTCCCGTCCCGAAATGGGGACGAAAGACGTACTTCCGCGGTACCACCCGCATTCGCCGTATAGGCGCGCTCTCGGTCTGTAACGGGACCAACCGGCTCGTCCTACTGCGGTTTCAGACGGCGGCTCACGGGGGAAAGCCCTGACCGGCGGGCGGCGGACGGATCCCAGCAATCCCGTCCTCTCTTTGGCCGCAGTGCTCCGGCGGACGACCCGATCATCGCTGATGGGCTGATATTTGTGCAAATATTCTAGCACAGTTCTTCCCGATTTGCAACTATAATTTGACAGCGCCTGTCGGGAATTATATAATAGACGCAAGAGGTGAGACGATAATGGCTTCCACGATCTGCGAGACGCACGTCCGCAATCTGCTTCCTTTCCGTGCGCCCGACGCGCACAAGGGCGATTTCGGCAGGCTCCTGCTGCTGTGCGGCAGCGTCGGCTACACCGGCGCGGCGGCGCTCGCGGCGCAGGCGGCGGTACGGTCCGGCGCGGGGCTTGTTTATCTCGGCGTGCCCGAGACGGTCTATCCGATCCTCGCCGCCAAGCTGACCGAGCCGATGGTCTTCCCGCTGCCGTGTGAGGACGGCTGTTTCTCGCGCGAAGCGGTCGATCCCGTGCTGGATCGTCTGGAGAAGATCGACGCGGTGCTTTTAGGTCCCGGCATGGGGCAGACGGCGTGTACGCGTCGACTGACGTTCAGTGTCCTGCGCGAGGCAAAATGTCCCGTCGTATTGGACGCCGACGGCATAAACGTGCTTTCGGGGCATACAGATGTACTGCGGAAAAGCGCGTGTCCCACGGTCGTCACGCCGCATCCCGGCGAATTCCTGCGCCTCGGCGGCGTGCTGGACGGCACGACGCGCGAGGAGGCGGCAAAGCAGCTTGCACAGCGCCTGAATGCCGTCTGCGTGCTGAAGGGACATGGCACGGTCGTCTCCGACGGCGCGCGCACGCGCGTCAACACGACAGGCAATCCCGGCATGGCGACGGGCGGCAGCGGCGACGTGCTGGCAGGTCTTCTGACGTCGCTGATCGGGCAGGGTATGCAGCTCTTTGACGCCGCGTGCTCCGCGGTCTGGCTGCACGGCGCGGCGGGCGACCGCTGCGCGGCGGAGCGGGGACAGATGGGCATGCTGCCGACGGATATGATCGACGCGCTGAGCCGACTTTTACCGTGACGGAGGGATCCTCTTGCGGCGATACGCTGCAGCACTTTCGATCTTGCTTTGCATCCTTCTCTGCGGCTGCTCGGCGGAGCAAAACGCCGTGCAGCCCGCGCTCGACTTCCGGACAAAACTCTTAGCCGCGGGCGGCTGTACGTTTTCCGCCGACTTCCGCGCCGACTACGGCGACAAGTTGTTTGACTTTTCCGCCGATTGCGTCTATGATGGCAAAAACGGCACGGTCACGGTGACGAAGCCGGACACGATCTCTGGCATCGCCGCTTCTGCGAATGACGACAGCGCGGCGCTTTCGTTTGACGGCGTGACGCTCGCGCTGGATGATCTCGGCGAGGGGCGCGTTCCGCCGCTTTCGGCGGCGTGGCTGTTCGGCAGCGCGTGGCGCTCGGACTTTATCTCCGCGGGCGGAGACGACGGCGGACGCTACCGCGTGACGATCCTGCGCGGCTACGACGAGGACGAACTGCAGATCGACACGTGGTTCGACGGCGGCGTACCCGTCTCCGGCGAGATCGCGTACAAAGGACAGCGTGTGCTGTCCGCCGATTTTTCCGACTTTTCTTTTTTACAACAGGAGTAGAGAATATGAATCTTGTGAAACGCACCTGGGCGGACGTCGATCTCGACCGTCTGGAGCGAAACTGGCGGCAGATCCGCGTCGTCGTGCCGCGGCAGGCGAAGATCCTCGGCGTCGTCAAGGCGGACGCCTACGGCCACGGCGCCGTGCCCGTCGCACAGGCGATGACGGAGATCGGGCTGGACTATCTGGCGGTGTCGAGCTTCGACGAGGCGCTGCAGCTTCGTCACGGCGCGATCATGCTGCCGATCCTGATCCTCGGCTACACGCCGCCCGAATACGCGCAGAAGTTGGCGGAACTGCAGATCACGCAGACCGTTCCCTCTGCGCTTTACGCGCAGACGCTCGATGAGTGTCTTGCCGGCACCGGCAGGACGCTGAACGTCCATGTGAAGTTCGACACCGGCATGTCCCGCCTCGGCTTTTCCACGGACGACCCGACGATCGCTTCGCTGACGAAGCTTTCCCATCTTCGCGTCAGCGGCGCGTTCACGCATTTCGCCGTGGCGGACAGCCTCGACCCGTCGGACGTCGCCTTCACGCGGCAGCAGTACGAAAAATTCAGCGAAGCGGTCAAAAAGCTCGAAGCGCTCGGCGCGCCGCTGGAGCTTCGCCACTGCTGCAACAGCGGCGCGACCGTGCTCTATCCCGAGTACGCGATGGACATGGTGCGTCCCGGCATCCTGCTGTACGGCGTCCATCCGTCTGCCGATACCGAGCCGCGGCTGAAGCTTGAGCCGATCATGACGCTGCGCACCTCCATCTCGCAGATCCGCGAGATCAAGGCGGGCACCTCCGTCAGCTACGGCAGGACGTTCACTGCGCCGCACGACATGCGCGTCGCGGTGCTGGGCATCGGCTATGCCGACGGTCTCAGCCGCGCGCTTTCGGGCAAGATGCGCTTTTCGCTGCACGGCAAGTCCATCCCGCAGATCGGCAGGATCTGCATGGACCTTTGCATGGCGGACGTGACCGACGTGCCGGAGGCTTCGCTCGGCGA
Source organism: Oscillospiraceae bacterium (assembly GCA_017443965.1). Taxonomy (GTDB): domain Bacteria; phylum Bacillota; class Clostridia; order Oscillospirales; family Oscillospiraceae; genus RGIG3566. The sequence continues at coordinate 5,421 of JAFSXP010000100.1, read as the reverse complement.
TGAGGTGACCGTCTTCGGCGACGCGCCGGCGCTCAGCGCGGCGGAGCTTGCCGCGCTGACGGACACGATCCCCTACGAGGCGTTCTGCGTCATCGGCAAGCGCGTGCCGCATGCGTACTACCGCGGCGGCGAGCGTGTGGATCTCCTGCGCTATATCGTCTAGACGCGAAAAAGACAGAATCGTGGCGGTTCATGCCGTCACGATTTCTTTTTTGCCGCCGTATAATGTTCATGGGGTCGGCGCACGGTCGCGTATAATCGGCGCCGACCTGTGGGAGAATATGGACAGCAGAACGCGGCTTTGCCGCGGACGATGCGTCATCTTTCCGCGGAGTGTGAAATCATGGATACGAGCGTGAAACGCGGCGATATCTTCTATGCCGATCTCAGTCCGGTCGTCGGCAGCGAGCAGGGCGGCACACGACCGGTGCTGATCGTACAGAACGATATGGGAAACCGCCATTCGCCGACCGTGATCGCGGCGGCGATCACCAGCCGCACGGGCAAGGCGCGGCTTCCCACGCATATCCGGCTGCCGGGACAGGACGTCGGACTTGCGAAGGATTCCATCGTCCTGCTCGAGCAGATCCGTACCATTGACAAAAAGCGCCTGCGCGAGCATATGGGCAGCGTCGGCGACCAGCTGATGGATCAGGTGGACGCGGCGATCGCGGTCAGCTTTGGGCTGGGCGACCGATAAAACAGTTGCGCCTTTTCGCGGGATATGGTATCATATCCGTGAGGTGAGGGAAGTGAAGCACAAAAGAATACCGATCGCGGTCGGCGTCGCGCTGGTGTTGCTGTGCGGGCTCGTGCTGCTTCCCGCGCTGGTCTCCGGCTCCGGCGTGACGGACGCCGATCCGCTGATCTCGTTGAGCTATCTGAACGGCACGTTCCGCAGCCAGACCGACACGGCGGCGGCGGAGCGGATAGAGGCAGAGCGCAAAACGCTGGAGACCGAACTGGACGAAAAGATCGCCGCGGTCAAGGCATCGTCGCAGTCGACTGCCGACGTGACGACGCACACGCGTGTCTCGATCCCCGGCGGCTCTTCCTACACTGTGCCCGACGGCGCGGAGCTGCTGTTTCTCTCCGGCGCGGCGACGGCTTCCGAAGCCGGTCTGACGGATGCGACGGCGGGCAGCGCGGTCGCGGCGGGCGGCGCAATGACGGCAAACCACCTGTATCTCGCGGGCGGCACGGTCACGCTCCGCGCGGGCGAAACGTCCGTGATCCTGATCCGCAAGTGAATATGAAAATAGCACCTCTCGCATATACTTGCGAGAGGTGCTTTACTATGCTTTCCTGTCCGGTGTACGGTCTGTTCGGCGAAGTCGGCTCTGTGGAATTCGAGCCGCAGACGCTCTATTGGTCGTATCGCGCGATCCTTTCGGAAATGCGCGGCGGCTTCCCGCGCCTTTATTTCCACGGTGACGGCGTCAATCTCGGCGCGTTCAGCCGCGAGGGACTTCTCACGGGGCGCATCTCCCGCCGCGCGCTCGGCGGCGAGCCGCAGGACGGCGCGTTCACGATCCTGCGTCAGCCGTGGCGACTGATGACCGTGCCGGGCTTTCCCGAACCGATGATGGCGCTTTTTGAGCAGGGTATGTATACGCCGACGTTCGCGCCGCGCGCCGTGCTGCCGGAGGCGGCGCTGGAGCGGTTTTGCTTTTTGTACCGATCCGAAGTCGAGGGCGAGCCGTGCTGGCTGCTTCGCGTCAACGAAGCCGGAGATCCGGTCAGTCCGTGACGATGCGCCGCGCGCCGAGATATTTCCGCGCGTAGTACGTCTCGGTCATGGCGGAGACGCGCACGCCGGAACGGGGATTGGAGGCGTGGACGAAGTTGCCGTTGCCGATGTAGATGCCCACGTGGTCGGCATAGTTGCCGTACCCAAAGAACACCAGATCGCCCGCCAGCAGATTGGCGTATTCGACGGGCGTTCCCTGCGTCATCTGGTCGTTCGCCACGCGCTTCATCGAAATGCCGTTCTGCGTAAAGACATAGTACACAAGTCCCGAGCAGTCAAAGCCGCCGGAGGGCGACTTGCCGCCGTAGACGTAGGGATAGCCGACGAACGCCAGCGCCTGGTTGGCAAGCCCAACGGCGCGGCTCGTCGCCACCGCGGGCGTGCCGGGCGCAGCGGTCAGATACTCGCCCGCCACGAAACCTGTGGTCCCTTTATGCGAGATGCGGAACCAGCCGTTGCCGCAGATACCGGTCACGCTGACCTGCGTGTTGCGGATCAGACTGCCGAGGATCTTGCCGGAGGTCGAGGGGATCGAGCGGATGTTCAGCTTGTCGGCGCTGACGTACATCGAGCCGGTCGTATCGGTCACGGTGACGTCGCCGACCATCGTGACGCTGCCGGTGCCGGTCACGGCGATGACCTTGGCGTTCTTGACGTAGTAGTAATACTCGTTCAGTCCCTTGTAGCAGCGCAGGAACATCGTCATGGCTTCCTGCCGCGACAGCACGCTCTGCGGCTTGAGCAGCAGCTTGCCGTTTTCGCTGGAGCCGTTGACGTATTTGTATTTTACGCAGATCACGGCGGCTTCCTTTGCCCACGCGGCGACCGAGCCGGCGTCCGGAAATTCGGCGAGCGAGCCGTTTTTCGTGTCCGGCTGGAACGACGCGGCGCGGCAGAAATTCACCAGCACCAAAAAGAACTCCTGCCGTGTCAGCCCGCGGTCGGGACGGAAGGTGCCGTCCTCATAGCCGTTGACGATGCCCAGCTCGTGCGCCTTCAGGATCACCGTGTCGTCGGTGTCGGAAAAATAATCCGTGCGCGACGGCGTGATCTCGTCGTCCAGGATCTTTTCCAGCGCGGGGACGGCGAGGCGGCACATCTCGGCGCGGCTGATCTCCTGCTTGAGATCGAACTCCTTGAAGCTGTCGGGGACAAGCCCGAGGTTTTCCATCTCCAGATATCCGGATTTGAACCATGCGCTGTAGTCCGCCGCGCACGTATACGGCAGCAGCAGACAGAGGCACAGTAGTAGTATCAGTGTTGCGCGGAACGTTTTCATGGTAACCCACCCGTAAATATGATCTGCATACAGTATAGCAGATGCGGCGGAATTCTACAAGACGCGATCGGCATCTTGTTTTACGAAAAAAAATGTGCTATAATCACACGCATGAAAAAGTTACGTGTTTTTCTTGCCGTCGCCGCCTGCAAGCTGACGAGGGGACTGATCCGTCTTCTCGGACGCGGCGGCACGGATTTCCCCGGTCGGGTGGCGCTGAAGCTCTGCCCGACGCTGCTGGGCGAGCTGGCAAAGGGCGTGACGACGGTCCTCGTCACGGGCACCAACGGCAAAACGACGACCTCGCGCATGATCGAGCAGTCGCTTGCCGATTCCGGAATCTCCTATTTTGCCAACAAGTCCGGCGCAAATCTCCTGTCCGGCGTCACGGCGGAATTTGCCGCGCACTCGACGCTTCTCGGCAGATGCAGATTCGATTACGCGCTGATCGAGACGGACGAAGCCGCGTTCAAGCACATCAGCAAATACGTCAAAACAAAGGCGGTGCTGGTGACGAACGTCTTCCGCGACCAGCTCGACCGCTACGGCGAGGTCACGCATACGCTGGAGAATATCCGGCTCGGCATCGCAAACTGCCCGGACGCGACCGTGTGCCTCAACGCGGACGATTCTCTTTGCACCTCGCTGGCGGACGAGCTCGGCGGCCGCGTGCTGTTTTACGGCGTGGACGTGCCGATCTATCCGTCGCGCGTGGCGGAGCTTTCCGACGCGCCGTACTGCATCCGCTGCAAGCACGAATACCGCTACGACTACGTCACCTACGGGCATCTCGGCGGCTACGTCTGTCCGAACTGCGGCTACCGCCGCCCGACGCCGCGCGTCAGCGTGACGGATGTGAAGCTGTCCGACATCGACCGCTCGGAGATCGTCGTCAGGGCGGACGGCACGCCGTATCCCGCCACGGTCAACCTGCCCGGCGGCTACAACATCTATAACGCCTGCAGCGCTATGGCGATGGGCGTCGCGCTAGGGCTCGATCTTGCCGTCGTGTCGGCTGCGCTCGGGCGCTTTTCCTGCGGCTTCGGCAGGATGGAAAAATTCCGCATCGGCTCTGCCGATCTGCGCATGATCCTCATCAAAAACCCCGCCGGCTGCAACCAGGTGCTGAACTTCCTTTCGTCCGTGACGACGCCGTATATCTTTACGGCGTGCCTCAACGACCGCGCGCAGGACGGCACCGACGTCAGCTGGATCTGGGACGTGGACTTCGAGCGGCTTGCCGAGATGGGAGACGTGCTCTCCGCCGTCTACGTGTCCGGCGTCCGCGCCGAGGATATGGCGATGCGCTTTTACTACGCCGGCGTCCCGCGGGAGAAGATCGTTGTGGAAAAGGACTATGGCAAACTGACCGACGCGCTGACGGCGCAGGCGCTTCCCGTCTACATCATGCCGACCTACACGGCGATGATGGACCTTCGCGCCGCGATCAGCAAAAAATACGGCTTCAAGGCGTTTTGGGAGTAAGCTATGGAACTCAGAATCTGCCATCTTTACCCGGACGTGCTCAATCTCTACGGCGACCGGGGCAATATCCTCTGCATGACGCGGCGGCTGCAGCTGCGCGGGATCGAGGTCGAAACGACCGGCGTCTCCGTCGGCGAGAAGATCGACGCTTCGCAGTACGATCTCTTTTTCATCGGCGGCGGGCAGGACTTCGAGCAGGAGGTCCTGCTGGAGGACCTCGCCGGCGGCAAGACCGCGGAGATCAAGTCTGCCATCGAGGACGGCAAGACGTTCCTCGCCATCTGCGGCGGCTATCAGATGCTCGGGCATTACTACAAGACGTGGGACGGGCAGATGTGCGATTTCACCGGCGCGCTCGATCTCTACACCGAGGGCAGCAAAACGCGCATGATCGGCAACTATATGTTTTCCTTTGACGAGCTGCCCGGCGAGCGGATCGTCGGCTTCGAGAACCACTCGGGCAAGACCTATCTCGGTCCCGCGCTGCAGCCGATGGGCACGGTGCTCGCCGGTTACGGCAACAACGGCGAGGACGGCACCGAGGGCGCGCGTTATAAAAACGTGTTCGCTACGTACTCGCACGGCTGCCTGCTGCCGAAAAACCCGCATCTGTGCGACCATATCCTGCTCGCTGCGCTGAAGCGCAAGTACGGCGAGGCGGAGCTCTCTCCGCTGGACGACAGCTTCGAGCTCGCCGCGCACGACTACATGATGAACAGACTTTCGCAGGCATAAAAAAGCAGGCGGATAACCGCCTGTTTTTTAGTTAGTGCTTTAGCAAGTGGCTTGCGCGAAGCGTGAGCCACAAAAAACCGCCCGCTATGCGGGTGGGAATTCGGTGCTTAAGCAAGGGAACATTCTTTCTGCTAAAATGGAGATGTTCAGGCTCCAAAGGAAAAGCAGAAAG
>JAFSXP010000099.1 GCA_017443965.1 Oscillospiraceae bacterium | reverse complement strand
GTCGTCGACTTGACCGTCAACCTTGAGAAGCCCGCCACCTACGCAGAGATCTGCGCGGCGATGAAGAAGGCTTCCGAGGGCGAGCTGAAGGGCATCCTCGGCTACACCGACGAGGACGTCGTCTCCAGCGACTTCCTGGGCGACGCCCGCACGTCTATCTTCGACGCGAAGGCGGGCATCGCGCTGACCGACACGTTCGTGAAGGTCGTCTCCTGGTACGACAACGAGATGGGCTACTCCCACAAGGTGCTGGAGCTCATCAAGCACATGTATTCCGTCGACCACAAGTAAGATCGCAAGCAAAAACGCCCCTCCGGGTCTGTCGGAGGGGCGTTTTTTGTTGTCGGCGATATTTGTCCTTTTCTATCGTAAATATGTCGTTTTCTATTATCCATACATGTTTTTTACGGTTTCCGTATTGCTTTTTCCGCCCGATCGTGTAAAATGGATTTACAATCTGCATACCCGCAAGGAGGTTTCCCAGATGAAAAAATGGATCGCGCTTTTCCTGTGCGCCGTGCTGCTGCTCGGGCTCGCCGCCTGCGGCGAGACGACCGACGCGCCGGTCAACACCGATACGCCCGCTTCGGCGCCGGAGATCACCGGGACTGAAGAGGGCTGGGACGGCTCGCTGCCGCTGGTGCAGCCGGGCGAGGACAATAAGCTGACCATCGGCATCACCACAAGCGCCAACGTCACCGACTACAAGGACAACGCCTATACCAAGTGGCTCGAGGAGCAGACCGGCGTGGATCTGGAGTTCGTGCAGTTCAGCGGCACCGCCAAGGACGCCGGCACGCAGGTCAGCCTGATGATCGCCGCCGGCGAGGAGCTGCCCGACATCCTGTGGTCTTTCGCCGGCGTCGGCAAGACGCAGGGCGAGGAATACGGCGTAGACGGCTATTTCCTCGATCTGAAGCCCTACTTTGACGAGGGCTGGAACCACTACCAGAAGGAGAGCCTGAATACGCTGTTCGGCGACGAGGCGAACGCCGTCTATCACAAGCTGATGGACCGCGGCATCGAGCCGGTGAGCGGCGGACTGTACGACTATCCCAGCATGGAGGAGGTCCCGCTCGATTCGCCGAAGTACCACACGTGGATCAATCAGCAGTGGCTGGACACGCTGGGGCTGGAAGCGCCGAAGACGATCGACGAGCTGCACGACGTGCTGGTCGCGTTCCGCGATCAGGACCCGAACGGCAACGGCAAGAAGGATGAGATCCCGATGATCGGCGTGGCGGACGGCGGCTCTTACGACATCATCAGCTATCTCATCAACGCGTTCATCTTCTATAACTACTCTTACCACTACAACGTGACGGACGGCAAGCTCTGGGCGCCGTACGACACGGACGAGTACCGTCAGGCGCTCATTACGATCAATCAGTTCGTCAGCGAGGGGCTTATCAGCCCGCTGACGTGGACGCAGACCAACGCCGAAATGAAGTCGCTCATCAACGGTCTTGACGGCACCTACGTCTGCGGCGTCACCGCAGGTCACGCCGACCTCGCCTTTGAGTTCGGCAACGATTCGATGTTCCGGTATGTGCCGCTGCATCCGCTGGCGGACGAGACGGGACGCGGCGGCTACTGCCCGCTGTCGGACTTCCCGCTGCGCTACACCACGCGCATCACCTGCGACTGCGAAAACCCCGATCTGGCGTTCAAGTTCCTGGACTTCACGATGTCGCAGGAGAGTTACATGCGGCAGCGCTGGGGCGAATACGGCGTGGACTGGGAGTGGTCCGACGGCTCGAAGCCCGGCAACCTCGGTGGTACGGCGGACTTCAAGCTGCTCAACCCGACGCAGTTCTCCTCGCAGAATGCGGGAAGCTGGCACGCCGTGTACACGGTCGCGTCCGAGAAGTACTATGAGTACGAGGTGGACTTCTCCGACCTGACGGACTGGGACACCAACCGCGCGCTGAAGCTGCTGCAGAACTATCAGAACGCGCTGGACGCGGGACAGCCGGACGAGATGTTCACGGTCGTCGCCTACACGGCGGACGAGTATGAGCGCCGCACGGACGTCGCCTCCGACCTGCAGGAGTATATCAAGACCTCCCGCACGCAGTTCTGCAACGGCATCCTTGACCCGACCGACGACGCGACATGGAATGAGTATCTGGACAATCTGAAAGCGATGCACTTCTACGACGATTGGATCGAACCCGCGCAGACGGCATACGACCGCCTGCAGGAAATGAGTAATTCGTAAATGCGCGCTTTTTTGCCCCGTCTTCCCAGCGGAAGACGGGGCAGTTTTTGCGCGATAATTACGACTTTCGGCAGAAAAGCGGCGCTGTGGCGCGTGATGCTTGTCAAAACCGGAAAAGTATCGTATAATATGATCAAACAGGCATCCGGACGAAACAATACCGACAAGGAGGCGCAGTTATGAGCAGAGCAAAACCGACGCCGGGAAAGGACGGCAACCGCTACGTTCCCTACGACGAGCGCACGGGCGATAAATCGGTCGTGTTCTTCACCCGCGACCTTTCAGAGGAAGGTCTGAAAAAAGCGTACGACCGCGTGGCGGACGTGCTGTGCGGCAAGGTGGCGATCAAGCTGCACACCGGCGAGGCGGAGGGCCCCAATATCCTGCCACGTCCGTGGGTGAAGGAGCTGATCGCCTCGCGTCTGCCGGACGCGACCATCGTGGAGACGAACACCTATTACGAGGGCGACCGCTACACCACCGAGGATCACCGCAAGACGCTGGAGGTCAACGGCTGGACGTTCTGCCCCGTGGACATCACCGACGCCGACGGCGTGACCACGCTGCCGGTCAGGGGCGGCAAGTGGTTTACGGAGATGCACGTCGGCAAGACGCTGCCGGACTACGATTCACTGCTGGTGCTGACGCACTTCAAGGGGCACGTCATGGGCGGCTTCGGCGGCAGCAACAAGAACATCGGCATCGGCTGCGCCGACGG
>JAFSXP010000098.1 GCA_017443965.1 Oscillospiraceae bacterium | reverse complement strand
TCCACGCTGCTGTCCGTGACGTCGAACGCGCATCCGAAGATCGCCAATTACCATTTCACCACGCTCTATCCCAACCTCGGCGTGATCTACGTGGACGAGGGCGTGTCGTTCGTGATGGCGGACATCCCCGGCATCATCGAGGGCGCCGCCGACGGCGCGGGGCTGGGACACGATTTCCTGCGGCACATCGACCGCTGCCGTCTGCTGGTGCATCTGGTGGACGTCTCCGGCAGCGAGGGACGCGATCCCGTGGAGGATATCGAGAAGATCAACGCCGAGCTGGCGCAGTACAGTCCGGAGCTTGCCGCGCGCCCGATGCTGGTCGCGGCGAACAAGACCGATCTGCTGCCGCCGGACAGCGACAATCTGACGCGGCTGCGCGAGGCGGCGAAGGCGAAGGGCTGCGCGCTCTTTGAGATCTCCGCCGCCACGACCGCCGGCACGCGCGAGCTGATCCGCGCGATCGCGGGCAGGCTCGCCTCCCTGCCGCCCGTGACGGTCTACGAGCCGGAGTACGTCAAGCCGCTTCCCGAGGCGGGCGATCCGCAGGAGGTGCAGATCGAGCACATGGACGACCTGTGGATCCTCAGCGGCAAGTGGCTGGAAAAGCTGATCGGCGACATCAACTTCGCCGACTACGAGTCGCGGATGTATTTCGACCGGCAGCTGCGCAAGAGCGGTCTTTACGAGCGGCTGGAGGCACTGGGCATCGAGGACGGCGACACCGTCAGCATCTACGATTTTGAATTTGAATACGAGAGGTAGAGAAAGATGGCAGAGTATAAAAAGTATCTGGAACGCATGGACCTGCCGCAGGAGGCGGTCGACGCGCTGACGCAGCCCTATGAGACCTGCCCCGAGGCAACGCGCAACGCCATCGACGTGCTGCGCCGCCTGGAAGAGGCGGAGGCGCTCTACCGGGAAAACGGCTGGTCGGAGGAGATGTTCGAGGGACTTCTGACCGACGTGCGCTGCAAGCTGAACGAGTCGAAATACATCTCCGGCGTGTGGGGCACGATCCCCATGGATTGGCACAATCGGTTCCTCACGGGCAAGATCGTCATGCTCGGACGGCTGCAGTTCGAGCCGGGCACGTGGAATCTCGGCGACGTGCCGGGCTACGGCAAGGCGGGCGATTTCGCGGTCAAGTGCCACATCCCCTCCGCCGGACCTCTCTATCCGGACGCCGTGCAGGATTCGCTCCGCCGCGCGTACGAGTTCTTCGGGCAGGACGAGCTGCTGGTCACCTGCAAGAGCTGGCTGCTGTATCCGCCGCACGTCGCGCTGTTCCCCGAGGGCTCCAACCTGAAAAAGTTCGCCGCGCTGTTCCGCATCACGGAGCAGCATTTGCGCGGCACGCGCGATTTCCATATCGTGTTCGGCGCCGCCGATCCGAACGACCTTGCGCATCTGCCGGAGAAGACCGCTTTGCAGCGCGCGTTCGCCGCATGGCTGCGCGAGGGCAACGAGATGGGCACAGGCTTCGGTTTTCTTGTTGTGCGTGACGGAAAATACGTGTATCCCGCGTAATTTGTTCGTCATTCTGCATAAAAATACCGCAAAAATGTTGACAATCCCGTATTGCTGCGGTAAAATTCTTTACGATGTTCGTCCGATCCGCGGACATCAAACATATACGGCGCGCCGGTGAGCCGAGAAAACGAGCTCTGTTCGGGTTTTCTGTTTGCCGACGGGACGAAAAATTGGAGGAAATGACAAAATGAAAAAGATCATCGCTATCCTTCTCGCCGTCTGCCTGATGGCCGCTCTGGTCGCCTGCGGCGAGACCACCACTACCACGGAAACCACGGAAGCCACGGAAGCCACGGAAACCACCGAGACTGCCGAAGCCACCGAAACCGCTGAGCCTGCGGGCGAAGCCGGCGGCACGTTCAAACTCGGCTTTATCGGCCCGCTGACCGGCGGCGCTGCGATCTACGGCACTGCCGCCATGAACGGCGCGCAGATCGCTGTCGACGAGATCAACGCCGAGGGCGGCGCCATCCAGTTCGAGTTCAACCCGCAGGATGACGCGCACGTCGCCGAGACCTCTGTCAACGCGTACAACACGCTGAAGGACTGGGGCGTTCAGGCGATCGTCGGTACGGTCACCACTTCTCCCTGCATTGCTGTTTCCGCTGAAGCGTATTCCGACCGCGTGTTCATGCTGACCCCGTCCGCTTCGTCCACCGACGTCATCGCGGACAAGGACAACATGTTCCAGGTCTGCTTCACCGACCCCAACCAGGGCATCGCTTCCGCTGACTACATGGCGGAGAACTTCGCCGACAAGGCCATCGCCGTCATCTACAAGAACGACGATGCGTACTCCCAGGGCATCCGCGACACGTTCGTCGCCGAGGCCGACGCGAAGGGTCTGAGCGTTGTGTACGAGGGCACCTTCACCGAGGACACCCAGACCGACTTCTCCGTGCAGGTCGCTGCCGCGCAGTCTGCCGGCGCCGAGCTGGTCTTCCTGCCCATCTACTACACGCCCGCTTCCGTCATCCTGAAGCAGGCCAACGACATCGGCTACGCGCCCGTCTTCTTCGGCGTTGACGGCATGGACGGCATCCTGTCCGTCGAGGGCTTCGACACCAGCCTCGCCGAGGGCGTTATGCTGCTGACCCCGTTCGCTGCCGACGCTGCCGACGAGCGTACCCAGAGCTTCGTCGCCAAGTATCAGGAAGCTTACGGCGAGATCCCCAACCAGTTCGCTGCCGACGGCTATGACGCCGTGTATATCATCTGCGAAGCCCTGCAGGAAGCCGGCTGCACCGCTGACATGAGCGCTGCCGACATCTGCGAGGCGCTGATCGCCGTGATGCCCACCATCAGCGTGGACGGTCTGACCGGCAAGGGCATGACCTGGGCCGCCTCCGGCGAAGTCGCCAAGGCCCCGATGGCAGTCGTGATCAAGAACGGCGAGTACGTTCTTCCCTGATCGGCTGAACGCTGCATCCTATAATTAACCGGCACTGGCTGTCGGGGAATCTTTCCCCGACAGCCGCTTCCATATTCCGGCTTCTGCCGTTTTTTGCCAAATCCGGCGGCCGGAATGCAATAAAACACAAGAGGTGAGCGCATGGAATTCATCTCCTATCTGATAAGCGGCGTCACCCTCGGAAGCGTCTATGCCATCATCGCGCTCGGCTACACCATGGTCTACGGCATCGCCAAAATGCTGAACTTCGCGCACGGCGACGTCATCATGGTCGGCGGCTACGTCTGCTACATCGCGCTGAACAGCCTGGGGCTCCCCGCCCTTGTCGCGGTGCTTGTGGCAATGGCGGCGTGTACGCTTCTGGGCATCCTCATCGAGGGACTTGCCTATAAGCCGCTGCGGCAGGCAGCTTCGCTGGCGGTGCTGATCACGGCGATCGGCGTCAGCTACTTCCTGCAGAACGCCGCGCAGCTGATCTGGGGCGCCAACCCCAAGAGCTTCTCTTCCGTCGTGCACTTTGAGCTGCCGGAAAAGATCACGGAGCTCGGTTTTTCCAGCGAGGCGATCGCCACCATCCTGCTCTGCGTGATCATCATGGTCGCCCTGACGCTGTTCGTCGCGCACAGCAAGACCGGCAAGGCGATGCGCGCCTGCTCTGAGGACAAGGGCGCCGCCCAGTTGATGGGCATCAACGTTAACAGGACGATTTCCACGACCTTTGCGATCGGCTCCGCGCTGGCGGCGATCGCAGGCGTGCTGCTTTGTTCCACCTATCCCGTGCTGCAGCCCACCACCGGCTCGATGCCCGGCATCAAGGCGTTCACCGCCGCGGTGTTCGGCGGCATCGGCTCGATCCCCGGCGCGTTCATCGGCGGTCTGCTGCTCGGCATCATCGAATCGCTGTCGAAGGCGTATATCTCCAGCAGCTTGGCGAACACCATCGTGTTTGCCGTTCTGATCCTCGTGCTGCTGATCAAGCCGACGGGGCTTCTCGGTAAGCCCATCCGGGAAAAGGTTTGAGGTGGCTGCCATGAAGAAAATGAAAAAGACCACCCGGACCGATCTGTTTACCTACCTCGGCGTGACGGTCGCCTTTGTCGCAGTCTTCCTGCTGCAGAGCGCTGGCGTGCTCAGCAATTCCCTTTCCGGACAGCTTGTCCCGATCTGCTGCTTCATCGTCATGGCGGTCAGCCTGAACCTGGTCGTCGGCATCTCCGGCGAACTGAGCCTCGGCCACGCGGGCTTCATGAGCGTCGGCGCGTTCGCGGGCATCATCGCCGCGGCGAGTTTCACGACCACGATCCCCAACGGCGTCATCCGCCTGATCGTTTCGATCCTTGTCGGCGCCTGCTGCGCGGGCGTTGCCGGCGTGCTGATCGGCATCCCCGTGCTCCGGCTGCGCGGCGACTATCTCGCCATCGTCACGCTGGCGTTCGGGCAGATCATCAAGGACCTCATCAACTGCCTGCTGGTCGGGCACGACTCCGCAGGTCTGCACATCCTGTTTAACCACAACGGTCTTCTGACGATGAACGACCTGCACATGAACGAGACCGGCGTCGCCATCATCAAGGGCGCGCAGGGCGCCGTCGGCATCACCAAGCTGTCGACGTTCCCCGCCGGATACATCCTGGTCATGCTCACGCTGGTCATCGTGCTCAACCTGATCCGCAGCCGCACCGGACGCGCGATCATGGCGATCCGTGACAACCGCATTGCCGCGGAGAGCGTCGGTCTGAACGTGACGAAGTACCGCATGATCGCCTTTGTGACCGCCTCCGCCATGGCGGGCGCGGCAGGCGCTCTGTACGGGCTCAATTACGGCGTGCTGGTGTCCAGCCGCTTCGACTTCAACACCTCGATCTTGGTGCTGGTCTACGTCGTGCTGGGCGGACTCGGCAACATCTGGGGCTCGATCATCGGCGCGACGGTGCTGTACATCCTGCCGGAGATCCTGCGCGGCTTTGCCGACTACCGCATGCTGGTGTACGCCATCGTGCTGATCCTCGTTATGATCGGCACGAACAACCCGACCATCAAGAATTTCATCGGTCGGCTGCTTCCCAAGAAAAAGGAAGGAGGCGCGGTCGCATGAGTGAGAAGATCACCTCCGAAACCCCGATCCTGGAATGCCGCAGCCTCGGCATCGACTTCGGCGGTCTGACCGCCGTGGACGAGTTCGACCTGACCGTCGGGCGCCACGACATCGCCGGTCTGATCGGTCCGAACGGCGCGGGCAAGACCACCGTCTTCAATCTGCTGTCCAAGGTCGACCAGGCGTCGCGCGGCACGATCCTGCTCGTCGGCTTCGACTCCAACAACATGACGACCGTGCAGGTCTACAAGGCGGGCATCGCCAGAACGTTCCAGAACATCCGCCTGTTCAAC
>JAFSXP010000005.1 GCA_017443965.1 Oscillospiraceae bacterium | reverse complement strand
GTACTATCTGCTGCTGGCGACCAATATCATCCCCAACGCGAACCTGCTGCCGGACAGCTTCCCGACGCGCAACGTCTCGACGGTCTGGCTGCTGCTTCTCGCCGTATGCCTCGTTTTGTACTATGCCCACCGCGTGCCGCCGACGGGCAAGCTCTCCGCCATGATGAAGTCGCTCTCCCGGATGGGACTGCTGCTGATCTTGCTGCGCGGCGTCAAATACAGCGCGTTCGCCGAGGTGGGCGTGCTGGCGCGGCACACCTGGTATCTGTACTACGTGCCGATGCTGCTGTCCCCGCAGCTGCTGTTCGGCGTTTCGCTGCTCGTTTCCGCGAAGGACGATACGCGCATCCCGCGGGTGTGGCATATCACGCTGGCGCTGACGCTGGCGCTGATCGCGCTGGTGCTGACGAACGATCTGCATCAGCTCGTGTTCCGCTTTCAGCCGGACTTTGCGGATTGGGACCACGCGTATACCCGCGGCTTTCTGTACTACGCCGCCACTGCCTGGCAGTTGGCATTTTATTCGGCGGCGGTCATCATTCTCGTCGTCAAGTGCCGCATCGGCAGCGCAAAGAGAAGCGCGTGGATCCTGCTGATCCCGTTTGCTGTCGGCATCTGGCTGATCGTCCTGCAATTCACCGGCACAATGCCGCTGCATATCATCGAGTTCCCCGAGACGCTGATCGGCACCGCGGCGATCATTTTAGAGGGCTGTATGCAGCTCGGGCTGATCCCAACCAACACGAACTACGGCAAGCTGTTCGCGGTGTGCTCCCTGTCCGCGCAGATCACGGACGGGAAGGGGACGGTCGCCTACGCCTCCCCCTCGGCGGCAAAGCTGACGCCGGCGCAGTTTGCGGCGGCGAGCGGCTCGCGTCTGGACGCGCACACGGTCCTGCAAAAGATGCCCGTCCCGGGCGGCTTCGGCTTCTGGCAGGTCGACATGACCGAGCAGGACCGGCTGAACGAGGCGCTGGCGGAGGCGTCGGACGCGCTGCGGCAGGAGACGGAGCTGATCCGCCTGCGCAGCGAGATGAAGGCGCGGCAGGCGAAGACCGAGCAGCGGACGCGGGTGTACGACGCGATCGACGTGCACACCCGGGCGCAGACGCAAGCCATCTTCGAGCTTGCGCGGACCGCCCGCCTGTCGTCCGACGCCGCGTGCAAGGAGGCGGCGCGCAAGCGGATCGCGTTTTTGGGCGCGTACGTCAAGCGATACGCAAATCTGATGCTGCTTTCGCAGCAGAGCGACGCGATCGGCGCGGGAGAGCTGGGACTTTCCGTGTCGGAGCTGCTGCGCTACGTGAGCTTCTGCGGCGTCCCGGGCGATCTGATCTGCGACGCCGACTGCGATGTGCCGGCGGCTGCCGCGCTTGCGATGTTCGAGGCGCTGGAAACGATGCTGGACGCCAATCTTTCCGATCTGCAGGGCGTGTTCGTCAATCTGTCCGCGCAGGACGCGCTGACCTTCAAGATCACGCTGGAGGGCGTTGCGTCGGCGGACGCGCTTTTCCCCGCGGGAAACGGAGACGATCCGCGGGCAAAGCTGCGCGCTGCGGGCGTTGCGGCGGAGGTGCAGCAGGAGGACGGCGTGACCTTCGTCTGCCTGACCCCGGGGAAAGGGGGTGCGGGCGTATGACGGCGTTTGCGCTGCTTTCTCCCGCCGTGCGGGCGATGCTCGCGCTCTGGGCGCTGCTGCTTCTGCTGGCGGATCTCTTCTGCGGCGTGCTGTCCGTTGCGCGCAGGCGGCTGCGCTGCGCCGCGCTCACGCTGCTGCTGTTTGCCCCGACGTATTTTCTGTGGCAGGTGATGTTCGACCTGTCGCTGTTCGGCGACACGGCGGACGCCGCCCCGATCAGCCGTGTGCTCGGCGCGCTCGACGGGCTTTGCTGGCTCGCCGCGCTCGCGCTGCTGACGCTCGGCTCGGCGCTGCTGGCGGCGTATCATCTGCGCTACGGCAGGCGCCATATCACGCCCGCCGCCGTCAAGCTGTTTCTGGACCGGCTCCCCTGCGGCATCTGCTGCTGGCGGAACAACGGGCGGGTGCTGTTTTCCAACATCTGCATGAACGACCTGTGCAAGGCGCTGACGGGCGCGCCGCTGATGAGCGGCGACGTGCTGCGCGCCGCGGCGCCGGACGGGGTGCTGACCGCGAACGGCAGGGTGTGGCGCATCTGCTGCCGCACGCTGGATTTCGGCGGGGAACGCATCAAAGAGCTGATCGCCTCGGACATCACCGCCGAGCACGCCAAAACGCAGACACTGGAGCGGGACAAGGCGGAGCTTTCCGCGCTGAACCGCGAGCTTCTGGCGTATTACGGCAGCATCGACGACGCCGTCCGCAGGGAGGAGATCCTGCGGGCGAAGGTCACCATCCACGACGAGATGAACCGTCTGATGCTCACCACCACGGCGGCGGACAGCGCCGACGCGGCGGAGCTGGATCGCATCTTCTCGCTTTGGGAGCAAAACGCGCTGCTGCTCGGAAAAGCGGCGGAGAAGGACCGCGAAGCCGCCGACATGGCGGAGCAGCTCGCCGCCGCGCTGGGCATCCGGCTGATCCGTCCGGGCGCCATGCCGCAGGCACTGAACGGCAAACAGCGCGATCTGCTTCACAGCGCCGCGCTGGAGGCGATCGCGAACGCCGCCAAGCACGCGGAGGCGAAGACGGTGACGGTCACGTTTTCCGAGACGGAGACCGCGCTGGAATGCCGCTTCACGAACGACGGCAAGCGAGCGTGCGGCGAGCCGCGCTTCACCGGCGGACTTGCCAATCTTTCGCTGCTGGCGGAAAAGCAGGGTGCGGAGGTCTTTGCGGAATGCGGGCAGGACTTTACGCTCGTGCTGCGGTTTCCGAAAACAACCGAAGACGTTCAGCCGTTCGGCTGATGCGCTTTCGCTTCACACAAAGTAAACTGGCGCAGGGAGGGGGACTTCCAATGGCATACAACGTGCTGATCGTGGAGGATCAGGACATCCCGCGGGCGCTGTTCGAGATCTACATCAAATCCGACGAGCGGTTTTGCCATCTGCTTTCGATCTCCAACGCGGCGGCGGCGCTTTCCGTCTGCCGCTGCAACCGCGTGGATCTGATCCTGATGGACGTTCTGACCGAGCTCGGACACAGCGGTCTGGACGCGGCGGAGGAGATCAAGCGGCAGTTTCCGGCGATCCGCATCATCATCGTCACCTCCATGCCGGAGTATTCCTGGCTTGCGCGGGCAAGGCGGATCGGCGTGGATTCCTTCTGGTACAAGGACGGGCATAAGGACAGCCTGCTCGACGTCATGGCGCGCACGATGGCGGGCGAGAGCATCTATCCGGACAACACGCCCCTGCTCCGCATCGGCGAGACGACGAACCATGCGTTCACGGAGCGGGAGCTGGACGTGCTGAAGGAGCTGACCACCGGCGACACCAACGCCGAGATCGCCGAGCGGCTCGGCATCTCGGTCGCCACGGTGAAAAGCCACATCCTGCATATGTTGGAGAAGACCGGCTTCAAAACGCGCACCGAGCTGGTTTCCGAGGCGCGCGGTCTGGGGATCGTTTCGGGCGGCAGACGCAAGGACTGATCTGTCGGATTTGCGGCGCAATATCAGCCATTTGGCTGATGTGCCGCGCGGGCGGTCACGCTATAATCATATTGGGTTATTTTATTATATAAGGAGAGGTCTTTTTATGAAGCATACCATTCGTACCGTGTGGAGCGTTCTGCTCCTCGCGGCGCTGCTGGCAGGTCTTCTGTCCGCCACGGCGCTTGCCGCACCCATCACGTTCACCGACGTGCCTGCGAACGCCTGGTATTACGCCGACGTGCAGAAGGCGGTGGACACCGGGCTGGTGGGCGGCTATCCGGACAACACCTACGGTCCCGACAGAAACATGACCTACGCCGAGGCGATCAAGCTGGCTGCCGTCATGTATAAGTACGCCATGACCGGTTCCACCGAATTCGAGACGGGTTCGCCGTGGTATCAGCCCTATGTGAACTTCGCAAAGAATCTGGGCATCATCACCAAGGACTACGAATGGAACGCGGCGGCGACCCGCGCCGGCTACATGGAGATCTTCGCCAAGGCGATCCCGGACGTCCCGGCGCTTGCCGGCGTGAAGGGGCTGACGGCGATCAACGAGATCGCGGACGGCTCCATCCCCGACGTGCCCATGACGCATCCGCAGGCGGCGGCGATCTATAAGCTGTACCGCGCGGGCGTGCTGCAGGGCAGCGACGCGCAGCACAGCTGCAAGCCCGAATCGAACATCCGCCGCAGCGAGGTCGCGGCGATCCTGACCCGTATGATGAACGCCGACGAGCGCATCGCCTTCACCCTGGGCGAGCAGAAGCCCCGGGCGCTGACCGTCACCGCGCAGCCCGCGGACCTCACCGTGGACCCGGCGCTGAACGCCGTCTTTTCGGTGACCGTCGGCGGCGGCAAGGCGCCGTATCAGTTCGTGTGGTATTACTGCAACGCCGGCGAGACGAGCTTTGCGCCCTGCAGCGCCGCCGCGGAGTGGTATGAGCGGTTCCCCGTCAAGAACGAAGACGGCACGAGCACGCTGACGGTCGTCAAAGCAAACGTCTATAATAAGCGGCAGAACGGCTCCAAGTATTACTGCGTCGTCACCGACGCGGAGGGCGCGACCGTGACGAGCGAAACGGCGACCCTCACGGTGACCGACGTGCTCTCCGTCGCAGAGCAGCCGAAAAACACGTCGGCGGTGGTCGGCGGGGAGACCTTTTTCCTCACCGAAGCCATCGGCGGCAAGGCGCCGTATCAGTTCGAGTGGTATTACTGCTACGCCGGCGGGACGAGCTTTGCGCCCTGTGAAAAGAGAGCCGAGTACTACGAGTGGTTCGGGGGCGTGAAAGAAGCAAAGCTGACCGTCAAAGTGCTGGATGACACGATGAACGGAAGCAGCTACTACTGCCTCATCACCGACTCTGACGGCAAGCAGGTCAAGACCGAGACCGCCGTGCTGACGGTCGACGCACTCCGCATCACCGCGCAGCCGAAGAGCGCCCTTGCGGCAGTCGGCGGCAGCGCCGAGCTGTCTGTAGAGGTCACCGGCGGCAAGGCGCCGTATCAGTACGTGTGGTATTACTGCTACGCCGGCGAGACGAGCTTTGCGCCCTGCGAAAAGAGAGCCGAATACTACGAGTGGTTCGAGGGCGTGAAAGACGCGAAGCTGACGGTCAAAATGCTGGACGACACGATGAACGGAAGCAGCTACTACTGCGTCATCACCGACTCTGCCGGCGCGCAGGTCAAATCGGAGACGGCAAAGATCAGCGATCCGAAGCAGACCCTCGCCCCCACCGTGCCGGGCCTCACCGTGGAAAAACAGCCGCAGAGCATCACCGTGGAGACGGGCAAGGACGTCGATTTCTTCGTATCGGTGAAGGACGGCAAGGCGCCGTACAAATTCCAGTGGTATTACTGCAATGCCGGCGAGACGAAGTTCTCACGCTGCGAGGATGCCGCGGAGTGGTATGAGCGCTACAAGATCGACAGCACCGGCGGCACGTTCAGTCTGATGACCGTCGTGAAGGCGGGAGAGGCGATGCCGCAGAACGGCGCGCAGTATTACTGCGTGATCACCGACGAGGCGGGCGCCTCCGTGACCTCCGACGTGGCGATCCTCACGGTCGCCGACGGACCGCGCTGAAAAAGGAGCGGACGGAAACGTGAGAAAGTGGATCCGTTTTCTTGCGCCGGTTTTGGCGGCGCTGCTCGTGCTGTCGGCGGCTGCGACCGTCTCGGCTGCCCGGAGCTATGACCTGACCATCGCGGGCGTACAGATCACCGACGACAACAAGGCGGACGTTCTCGGCAACGGCGTGTTTTCCTACGACCCTCTGACAAACCGACTGACCGTAAAGGGCAATTACGATTCCAAAGTCGGCTATGTGATCGCCGTCGGTGTTCCGAATCAGATCCTTTACGTCGCCGAGGACGCCCGGTTGAGTGCCGCGGAAAACGTGATCGTCGCAAGCCGCGCACTGACGATCACCGGCCCCGGAAAGCTGACGCTGCGCAGCGCCAACGGCTGCGGCGTTTATGCCGATTCCGGCGCGATCGTGACGATCGAAAACGCCCGCGTGGACGCCTCCGGCAGCTACGGCATTTCGGGCAACCGCACGCAGGAGTATCTGGAGATCCGGGACAGCGCGGTGCACGCCGCGGGAAGCAGCGGCGCGATCGCCCGCTTTGACGGCGGCGTTACGCTGGAGGGCTGTCTGATTGAAGGGCAGGAGATCACACTCGGCGCGGACGGCTTTGTGGATAAAAACGGCGCCGCCGCCAAAGAGGTATCCCTTATGGAGCCGGGCGATTCGGGACCGGTCAATCCGTTCGTGGACGTCCGCGAGACGGACAGGTACTATTTCGCGGTGATCTGGGCGTACTACGCCGAACCGCAGGTGACCAACGGCACGGACGCCACGCACTTCAGCCCGTTTCATATCGTGACGCGCGGGCAGGCTGTTACCTTCCTCTGGCGCGCCATGGGCGAGCCGGAGCCGAAGACGAAGGGCAATCCGTTTGCGGACGTGCCGGAGTCGGCGTACTACCGCAAGGCGGTCCTATGGGCGGTGGAGCGCGGCATTACGAACGGCACGGACGCCGCGCACTTCTCGCCGGATCAGACCTGCTCCACGGCGCACATCATCACGTTCCTGTATCGGACGCTCGGCGTCGGGAAGAACGGATGGTATGAAGAAGCCGCGCGCTGGGCGCAGGGCGTCGGACTGCTGGAGGGCGTGCCGCGCAAGGTCGCGCCGGACGTGAGCTGTCCCCGCGGCGATATGGTTCTCTTCCTCTGTCGGCAGCTTTCCCGGTAGGCAGATCCGGGGCTGCACAGAATACAATTTCAAGAAAGGAAAGGATGCTATGGGGCTGTTCCACAAAGAACCCTGCTGCCTCTGCGGCGGGAAGACCGGTCTGCTGGACAAAAAGTGCATGGACGGCAAGGTCTGCAAGGAGTGCCGGTCGAAGACTTCGCCGTGGTTTGACGACTGGAAAAACGCGAGCAAGCTCACCTTGGAGACGCAGATCGCCATGCGCACCGCCGATCTGGCGTTGGCGAAGATGGGCAACTACAACAAGGTGTTCGGTGAGTTCGGCGTCATTCTGATCGACGAGCAGAAACGGAAATTCATCGCCTTCCCGGACACGAGCAAGGGACTGTTCGGCAGCCAGAGAAAGGTAAAGTCGCTGAACGATGTGATCGATCTCGGTCCGGACGTGATCGACTTCGACGCGGTGCAGGATTTTGAGATCGACATCACCGAGACCAGCCGCGAGGAAAAGCGCACGGAAAACGGGCAGCAGGTCAGCTACATCCCGCCCCGCTTCGTGTATATGGAGACCTTCACCCTGCGTCTGAAGCAGGATCACACCTTCTTCAAGAGCATGAGCATCCAGCTCAACGACGGCGCGGTGCAGATCCACAACGAGGGGCGCCGCGTCTGGACCGATCCCGGGCGCAAGCTGGCGGCAAATCTGCTGGGACTTCCGGGGCTGGTCAAGGAGGAGCAGGAGGCGGTATTCGACAACGAATCGCTGCTGCACGCCTTCCTCCGCAGCGACAATGAGATGCCGGACTTCTCCTACGGCTTCAAGTGCACGCCGCTGAACTGGGAGGAAATCAGAAGATATCATTACTATCTCGCGATGGCGCGCGAGATCCAAAGAATTATTACGGGAAAGGAAGCGTAAAACCATGAAAAAACTCACTGCACTCGCACTGGCGCTCCTCCTTGTGCTGTCGCTCTGCGCCTGCGGAGGCGGCAGCAGCGAGGACACGTCCATGCTCGGCACCTATAACCTGTACGCAATGGACTTCGGCGACGGCAACGTCATGCTTACCGAAGCGTTCTTTACCGGCGCGAACTACGTCACGCTGAAAAGCGGCGGCGCCGGAGAGATGGCGCTGGAGGACGACGTCGCCGACGTCAAGTGGAAGGCGGACGGCGAAAAGATCGTCATCAGCGCGGCGGACGGCGACATGAACGCCACCGTGGCGAACGGTCTTCTGACGCTCGACATGGACGGCGACAAGCTGTACTTTGTGGCGAACGACGAAGCGAAGGGTCTGATCCCCGGTCTTGCTTCGGAAGAGCCGACTGCCGAGCTCGGCGGTGAAACGGAAGCCGCGGCAAGCGCGGACGGCGCCGCTTTGCAGGCGGCGTGGAACGGCTGGTGGAACGGCTGCATCGACCTGACCGGCTGCACGGGCGACTGGGAGTTCCTGAACGGCTCGACCTATGACGCCGTGATGTACGTCGAGCTGGGCGAGGACGGCGTCGGCCGCCTCGGCATCTTCGATCCCTTCGGCGAGCTGATCTCCAACGAGCACAGCAGCATCTACGTGGACGCCGAGTGCCACGCCGACGAGCAGTATCTCTACTGCGACAGCGGCACGGCGTTCGACGCCGCGCTCAATCCCTCCGACTGGCGGATCGTCCGCAATCTCGACGATCCGGATAAGCTCAACGTGGGCAGCACGTCCGTAAATGCCAACGGCGACACGATCGGCTACGACTTCCAGTTCAAGCCCTGGGGCGACCGCTGGGAGGGCGACAACTACACGCAGTTCATCCCGCACTTTGACGCGTATATCTCCGCGATCGACTCCGGCATCACCAGCCCGTTCGGCGACTCCTTCGAGGGCTTCGGGATCGCCGAGCCCGCCGCGGGCGGCAATGATGCGCCGGCTCCCGCCACGGACGCGCCGGCTCCCGCCGCCGACGCTCCCGCCGCCGATTCCGCGCTGCTCGGCGCGAACCCGACCAAGCTGAACGTCAACGACAAGGGCGTGGCCTATGTCTCTTATCCGGGGGATCAGTTTGTCTATGACAGCGACTACGGCAAGCTAAAAAACGAAACGACCGGCGTCGGGATCCTGATCGATCCGATGCTCGGCGCGACGAACCTTGCCGAGCTGAAGGCGTCCTACGAGCAGAACAACAGCGATGAGGACGAGTATTCGCTCGAGGAGACGACCGTGTGCGGCTATAATGCGCTCATTCTGAAATATTCCGACTGGCTGGGCGCGACGATGCGCGTCGATCTCGACTTCGGCGGCGAACACGACGGCTGGTACGGCATCAGCTTCGCGGTCAGCGGCGATTCCCTGCCGGACTGCGACACCGACGTCGTCTGGGCGATCATCGATTCGATGGAGCTGCTGAAATAAGCACGCGCCGACAACAAGCAAACACCGCAAAGGCGGCTTCCGATTTCCGGAAGCCGCCTTTTTTTACACAAACGGGGGTGCAACCAAAGCCTCCCCTCTGTGAGGTGCCTTTTCGGCGCGTCAAGGATGCCGCGCCCTACAAACTCTGCCGTCTGCCCTCTGTCGTCTGTCTGCTGTCCTCTGAAACAGGCGGGAAAGATTTTTCCTTTTCGGGTGTGGACTTGCGGGGGAAATCGTTGTATAATGGTGCTGCTAAACCGCAGATCACGGAGGGATCCCGAAAAAATGAAGCTTGGTTTTATCGGCTACGGCGAGGCGGCGCACGCGCTTGCCGAGGGCTACCGATCCGGCGGACTGACGGAGATGTACGCCTGGTCCCCCGTCTATATGAACGAACCCGCCGAGGCGGGCGTCAAAAAACTGCCGTCGCGCGAAGCGATCTTCGACACCTGCGACGTCGTGATGGTCGTCGTGCCGGGCGCCGCCGCAGTAAGCGCGGCGAAGGACTGCAAGCCTTTTATGACGCCGCGTCACATCTATATGGACGTGTCCACCGCCGCGCCGCGCGATATGCGCACGGTGTGGGAGATCATCAGGGACACGGGCGTTCTCTTCGCCGACGGCGCGATGCTGGACAGCGTGCCGAAGTTCCGCCACAAGGTGCCGACGGTGCTGTCCGGCAACGGCGCGCAGGCGGCGTACGACGCGCTGACGCCCTACGGCGCGCGGATGGAGGTCGTCAGCGACAAGCCCGGCGACGCCGACGCGATCAAGCTGCTGCGCAGCGTCTACACCAAGGCGCATCTTGCCTGCGCGTTTGAGATGCTGGAGGCAGCCGCCTATTACGGCGTGGAGGACTACGTGATGCAGACGCTTGCCGAGACGATGGACGGCAAGACGTTTCTGGAGGGCATGAGCGGCCGCACGACGGGCGGCGTGCTGCATGCCGACCGCCGCAGCCACGAGCTGCTGTCCGCTGCCGAGATGCTGGAGGCGGACGGACTGTCCGCGCCGGTCTGCCGCGCGGGCGCGGCGAAGCTCAAGGAGATCGGCGAGCTGCACATCCGCGATAAAATGCCCGGCTATCGCCCGAAGGACTGGAAAGAAGCGATCATGCTGGTAAGGAGATTCAAGGAGGAAACGAAATGAGCGAGAAGAACCTGACCGATGTTTTTGTGGAAACTCTGTTTACGCTGAAAAACCGCGAGATGCCGCCCGAGATCGAGCTGGAGGCGCGCAAGTGCCTGATGGATGAGATCGCCACGATCCTCGCAGGCTCGGTGGCGCAGAAGGAAAAGCTGACGAAGTATCTCGACTGGTTCTCCGGCGACGACGCGACCGTCATCGGCTTCGGGCGCAAGGCGTCGCTGCAGAACGCGGCGTTCTGCAACGGCATCAGCGGCCACAACTACGATTTTGACGACGGGCACCGTTTCTCCACCGTCCACCTCGGCTCGACGACCATCCCGGCGGTGCTGGCGGTCTGCGAAAAAGAGGGACTTTCGATGCGCGACGCCTTCCGCGGCTTCGTCGTCGGCTACGAGACGTCGATCCGCCTCGGGCGCTGCATCCAGCCCAGCCACCGCGCGAGGGGCTTCCACTCCTCCGGCACGGTCGGCGCGGTCGGCGCGGCGATGGGCGTCGCGGCGGCGCTGGATTTTGACGAGGAGACGTTCAAGACCGCGCTGGCGGCAGGCCTGACGAGCGCCGCCGGCATCAACGAGATGATGGAGAACGTATCCACCATGAAGCCTTTTAACGTCGGGCGCGCCGCGCACGACGGCGTCACCGCCGCGATGGCGGCGCGGGCGGGCTTCCACGGTCCGTACGATCCGATGAACGGCACGTTCGGCTACCTGCACGGCGCGTGCGACGAATACGACGCCTCCGTGCTGTCGCTCGAGACCGATCCCAACTACAACATCACCGGCGGCTATCACAAGCCGTACGCCTCCTGCCGTCACACGCACGGCGCGGTCTACGCTGCGTGGAAGGCGGTGCACGACAACGGGCTGGACTGGCACGATATCGAAAAAATCGAGATCCGCATGTACGGGCAGGGCGTCAAGGGGCACACGCACACCGCCGTGCCGAGCATGGGCGCCGCGAAGATGTCCACGCCGTTCTGCATCGGGCTCTGCCTGAAGACCGGCAAGATCGGCATCGATTCGTTCACGGACGAGGCGATGCACGATCCCGAGATCCTGGCGCTGAGCGAGAAGGTGCACGTCGAGGCGGACGAGGAGATGACCTCGTGGGTGCCGAAGAAGCGCGCGGCGAACGCCACCGTCACCATGAAGGACGGCAAGTCGTACTTCTTCCAGGCGGACTACACCATCGGCGAGCCGGAGCTGCCGATGACCGTGGAGGACTTCCAAAAGAAGCTCGGCGAGCTTGCCGGCGCCGCCGGCTGGACGCAGCCGCAGGTCGACGCGCTTTCCGACAAGATCCTGCACTTCGACGGCAAGGTCTCGGAGTTCATGCAGGGACTGTAAGACACAAAAAAACAGACCGCCCTCGGCGGTCTGTTTTTTGTGCTTATTCCACGGTAACGCTTTTGGCGAGATTGCGGGGCTTGTCGATGTCGCAGCCCTTTTGCAGCGCTACGTAATACGCGAACAGCTGCAGCGGCACCACGCCGAGCGACGGCAGGAACATCTCCGCCGTGTCCGGCACGGTCAGCACGCCGGTGGCGTTTTTCGCCAGCGCCTCCTCGCCCGATTCGGTCGTCAGCGCCAGCACGTCCGCGCCTCTGGCGCGCACCTCAACGACGTTGCTCATCGCCTTGTCCAGCAGCGGTCCGTAGGTGCTGAGCGCCACGACGAGCGTGCCGTCCTCGATCAGGGAGATCGTGCCGTGCTTCAGCTCGCCCGAGGCGTACGCCTCGGAGTGGATGTAGCTGATCTCCTTGAGCTTGAGAGAGCCCTCCAGCCCCAGCGCAAAATCGAGATTGCGCCCGATGAAGAACACGGAATCGTGGTTGAAGTACTGCGAAGCGAAGTACTGGATCTTCTCCTTCTGCGCGAGCACCTTTTCCAGCTTGTCGGGGATCGTCTGCAGCTCCGTGACGAGCTTGCGATACGTCTTTTCGTCCACCGTGCCGAGAAGATCGGCAAAATACAGCGTGATCATATCCAGCAGCATCAGCTGCGTGGAGTACGCCTTGGTGGTGGCGACGGCGATCTCCGGTCCCGCCCACGTGTACAGCACGTCGTCCGATTCGCGGGCGATCGAACTGCCGACCACGTTGACGATCGACAGGATCCGCGCGCCTCTCGCCTTCGCCTCCCGCAGCGCCGCCATGGTATCCAGCGTTTCGCCGGACTGGCTGATGATGATGACGAGCGTCTTTTCGTCGAGGATCGGGTCGCAGTAGCGGAACTCCGAGGCGAGCTGCACCTCCACGGGGATGCGCAGCAGTTTTTCGATATTGTATTTGCCGACCATGCCGACGTGGTACGACGAGCCGCACGCCACGATGTAAAGCCTGCTCATCGAGCGCAGCGTGTCCGCAGTGACGGAAAAGCCCTCCAGTTCGATCCTGCCGTCTCTGATGCGCGGTCCGATGGTGCGGCGCAGCGCCTCCGGCTCCTCCATGATCTCCTTGAACATGAAATGCTCGTAGCCGCCCTTTTCCGCAGCGGAGATCTCCCAGTCGATGACGTGGCGCTCTTTTTCGATGGGATCGCCCAGCGCGTTGTAGACCTGGATGCGGTCCGCCGTCAGCAGCGCGACCTCGCCGTCCTCCATGTAGGACACCTCGCGCGTGTGCTTGATGATCGCGGTCGCGTCCGAGGCGATGAACGCGCACCCGTCGCCGTGGCCTAACAGCAGCGGCGCGTCCTTGCGCGCGGCGATGATCTGATCGGGCTTGTCGGCGCAGAGGATGCCCAGCGCGTAGGCGCCCTCGATGCGGTGCAGCACCTTATAGACCGCCTGGAAAATGTCGCTCGTCTTGCGGTAGTAGTACTGCAAAAGCTGGGCGACGACCTCGCTGTCAGTCTCGGAGGCGAACTGCACGCCCTTTTCCAGCAGCATCTCCTTGATCTCCATGTAGTTTTCGATGATGCCGTTGTGCACCAGCGCGATCCTGCCGTCCTGGCTGAGATGCGGGTGCGAGTTGACGTCGTTCGGCTCGCCGTGCGTCGCCCAGCGGGTGTGCCCGATGCCGAACGTGCCCGGCAGATCGCCGCCGCCGTGCGTCATTTCCGAAAGGTTTGAGAGCCGTCCCTTCGTCTTTGCCACCTTGAGCGCGCCGTCGCCGCCGACGCACACGCCCGCCGAGTCATAGCCGCGGTATTCCAGCCGCGACAGCCCGTCGAGAAGGATCGGCGCAGCCTGCTCCTTCCCGACGTAGCCCACAATTCCGCACATAAAAAGACCTCCTGTTCTCCGTCCTGCGTGCTTTTTGCGCACGCAAAGTACTCGCCGCAAAAAGGACAGAGTTACAGCAGGTCCTACCCATCCGGTCGCAGTCTTTTGTTTTGCGGTCGCCCGCATATTTGTGATCTGCGTGACACAGCCGGAGCTGCGGAGGCACATCCGCCGAATTTTCGATCGTGCCCCACCTCGTTATCCCATGCAAAGCATGGGCGCATGGCGCTTTGTTCAGTTGTCTGTCCCTCGGATCGTTGATCCTGCGCGGCGGTCATCCCGCTGTCGGTGCTCATTATACAGCATCGCGGCGATTTATACAAGCGGCAATTTGTCTCACGGCGAAAAATATAAAAAACGCCCCGATCCGAGGGCGGTGCGGATTAGGGATATTGTAGGTTTTGAGCCGCCCTTTTCCGCCAATACTGCATTAAAAATGCGGGTAATCCGACAGGATTGCCCGCATTTTGTGCTTTGTCTTGACGAAAAATTGCTGGCTCAAAACTGCGCAGCACCGCGAGGTAAAGGATACTGCGCCGCTGCCGCCCGTGAGCGGCTCTTTTCGGTTCTTTTGGCTTGGACTCG
>JAFSXP010000097.1 GCA_017443965.1 Oscillospiraceae bacterium | reverse complement strand
GGCGCGACCGTGCAGTTTCTTGACGACCAAAAAACCTATTTGGGGAACCGGCTGGAATCAGCGTTCGGCGGCGAGCGGTACTTCGGCGTACTGGCCGATATGGAGTTTATCCTGGTGTGTACCTATGAGGGGGAGGGGACCGATCCGGAGCTGATTTTGTATAAAAAGAGGTGACGCACCCCATCCCCATATGAACAGGCGCGCGGGAAAACCCGCGCGCCT
The DNA here is from genome assembly GCA_017443965.1 of Oscillospiraceae bacterium. Lineage (GTDB taxonomy): Bacteria > Bacillota > Clostridia > Oscillospirales > Oscillospiraceae > RGIG3566. The sequence continues at coordinate 1,411 of JAFSXP010000097.1, read as the reverse complement.
GCGCCGTTATTTTGTCTTAATAGGAGAGAATGTGCAGCGTTTTGAGCATATTGCACAGCGTCGCCGCCGTCTGTTCGCGGGTGACGGGCGCGTGGGGGTCGATGGTGTCGAGCGCTGCGTAGAGCATGTTGCCGTCATAATCGGTCAGGACGCTCGCCTCGGTGCGCGCCCACGCGGCAAGACCGTCATAGGCCGCGAGATCGTCCTCGGTCAGCGCCAGCGCGTAGTCGTCGGCGTGGAAGTTGAGAAAGCGCGCCAAACGCCCCATGACCGCGATGAACTGCTCCTGCGTCAGCGTGCCGTTGGGGTCAAAGTACCGGGGGCTGACGCCGTTCATGAAGCCGAGGTAGGTGATGGCGCTGACGTCGCCGCTGTACCAGCGGTCGGCGGACACGTCGGCAAAGCGGCCGGTGTTCTGACCGGTGACGTTCAGCGCCTGCGCCAGCAGCGCGGCGAGCTCCGCGCGCGTCAGCGCGGCGTCGGGGCGGAAGTGCCCCTTGCCGTCGCCGGCGAGGATGCCGTAGACGCCCATCGTGTCGATCTGCGTGGGGTAGGCGCTGTCCGCGAGGTCGGTGAAGCGGCGGTCGGTATAGGAGATGCCGAGACGCTTCGCGGTGTCCGCTGTGTCAAGCTCCGAGGCCGCGCCGTCCGCTTCGCAGTGCAGTACCATCTCCGGCGGGAGCGCGGAGAACAACTCGCTGAGCGCGTCCGTTCCGCGCGAGCGCGCGAGATCGACGTAGAACAGACAGCCGTTGAGCGTGAAGAACAGGAATTCGCCGGACTCCGGCCGCTCCGTCGTCAGCAGCGCCGCCACGTCCGCGGTGAGCGCGTCGTCGACGAGCAGCGTCGGGATCACGCCGATGCGGTCGGTGGTGTTGCCGTCGGAGCAGTAGAAGCGGTAGGCGGTGACCTTGAGGGAGTCGCCGTCGAACAGATCGGGATACTTTTCCTTGTCCAGCACGAGCTGCGCCGTGCCCTTGCCGTAGGTGCGCGAGCCGACGACGATGCCCGCGTCCTGCGCGCGGATGCCGCCGGAGAGGATCTCGGACGCGCTGGCGGTGTAGCCGTTGACCAGAACGATCGCGGGCTTGTCCGTCTGCTTGTCTCCGAGGTAGAGCGTGTAGAACGAGCTGCCGTCGTTGAGCCGATAGTAGAGCTTGGGCCCCGCGCCGGTGAAGCTGCCCAGCGCGCCCACCGCCGCGTCGGCAAGCCCGCCGAGGTTGCTGCGCAGGTCGACGACCCAGTGATCCACGGCGTCGCTGTTCGCCGAAATGCCCTCGCTGAAGTACGATTCCGTTTGCGAGCCGAAGCTGTTGCAGTCGATGGTGCCGACGCCGTTTGCGACGGTGACAGTCGTGTTGTGCAGCTCGACGGTGCGGCGCTCCAGGCGGTAGTCCTGCACCGTGCCGTC
>JAFSXP010000096.1 GCA_017443965.1 Oscillospiraceae bacterium | reverse complement strand
CCTCCGCCTCGCTTTGCTCGGCACCTCCCCCAAAGGAGGGAGGTTTTGGCTCCGGCATCTGGCTGCTAAAAAACGACCGTCCGAAGACGGTCGTTTTTTTCAACTCTCTTATACGCCGCGGAGAGTGTGGATGATCTTGCTGATCTGAGCTCTCGTGAGCAGACCGTTCGTCGAGAACGTGTCCGCGCTCATGCCGTTGATCACGCCCGCTTTATTCAGCGCCAGCACCGCGGTATCGTTCGTGTCCTTGAACGGGTTGCTTGCAGGCTGCTCGGTCAGGTTCTTCGCCTTCGCGGCGATCTGACAGAACGCAAGGCGCGTCACGTTGCCGTTGAGGTCGACGTCGCCTGCGATCCAGCCCTTGTCCTGCGCGAACTTCAGATATCCGCTCGCCCAGTGACCGCCGGTGGAAGCCTGTTCGCCGTGACCGAGCGCGCAGACGATCAGTTTCAGCGCCTGCCCGTAGGTCAGGTTGCCGTTCGGCACGAACGTCGTCGCGGTCATGCCGTTGACGGTGCCGTCGTTATACAGATCCTTGACGTAGGTGTAAAACCAGTCGGCCTCTTTCACGTCGGTGAACGGCAGTTTCTCGCTCGCCTTCGCCTCGACGGTCATATCGTCATACGCCTGACACGGACGCAGCGCGAAGAAGAAGTCGTTAGAGTGCAGTTTGGTGTAGGTCTTGTCGTCCGCCGCGGCGACCTTTTTGCCGTTCGAGTTGACAAGCGTGCCGTCCGCCGCCACGATGTAGGTCGCGGAGGTCTTTTCACCCAGACCGAACAGGTTTTTCGCCACGTACAGGATGTCGCCGGGCTGCAGCTGCCCCTTCTTCGCGTCCATCACGCGGGCGTTGAACTTGCCGGTGTTGAACTCCTTGCCGCCGTAGTACTTGTCCACGATCATGGCGTTGAGCTTCTCGTAGCCCTCCTTGGGCGTCGAGGTGGGCATGATGCCGGGGGCGGAGGCGCCCTCCGCCTTGGTGTAGGCGAACACGCTGCGCGCCATCACGGAGGCGGCGGGCAGGTTCAGCTCCACGCCGTAGGCGGCGCGGTAGAATTCGTTCGCGAACGCCTCGCCGGTCGCGGTCTTGAAGCTCTCGGACGCCTTGACGATCTCGTCGACTGTCATGGCGGCGGGCTTTTTGCCGCAGACGGCGGTGTTGATGGTGTTCGACGGGATGGTGCTGACCGTGCCGCCCGTCGCGGTGACCGTCTCGCCGCGCTTCGCCGTAACGGTGACGGTGTAGCCGATCGTCGCGGTCTCGCCCGCGGGCACGTTCAGGTTCCACTTGATCGTGCCGCCGGACTCGGTGCCGCCGCCGGTCACGCTCTTGAACTTCGTGCCGGCGGGCACGGTCTCGGTGACGGGCAGGTTTGCATACGCGGCGTCGGATTTGTTGACGATCTCAATGGTATAGGTGATGTCCTCGCCGGTCTCGACGGCGCCGTAGCAGCCGACCGACGCGGTGCGGTTAATGACGATGTTCGGGAATTTGGCGCGTCCCTGCGCGGCGGGGGAGATCGGGTACTTCGCCTCGTCCGCAACGCCCAGCGGGCGGAACAGATAGAACTCATCCACCGAATCGGGATAGTAGTAGCCGTCGGCGCTCCAGAGATAGACCGCCGCGTCCGTGCGGACGATGTTGCCGCCGCAGCCCTGCATGTTCTTGGTGACTTTTTCCGTGTAGTTTTCCACGGGGTCCTGCCCGCTGTCGGTGTTGTATTTGGAGCCAGCGGAGTGGACAAGATAGTCCTTGCCGTCGCCGAACGCGTCGCCGACGTAGACCATCATGTGCCAGCCGGAGGTGTCCGCGCCGGGACTCTGCCGCGACTTGAAGCAGGCGACGACCAGATCGCCCGGCTGGATGGTCTGCTTGACCGTCTCGACGGGCGTGCCCTTTTCGGGGTGGTAGACGATGTTGCCGACGTTGTCCTGGACCAGCGCGGTGTTGCCCGTGCGGCGCGGCGTGGAGGCGATCTCAAAGCCGATGGCGTTGTAATAGACCTCGAAGCCGAACGACGAGCAGACCGTGTAGACGGTGTTGTCCTTCGTCGCGTCCTCGGGCGCGGCGTAGCGGCTGCTGCGGAAATCGCCGCCGTCGAGCTTCGACAGCTTCATGGAGTCGTACTGCATCGGCGCGCCCTTGTAGTAGTAGGCGAGCGCGGTGTCGACGATCGCCTGCTGCCGCGCGGTCAGGGTCTGCGCGGAGGCGGGCAGCGCGAACGCGCTGAGCGTCGCGAGGACGATCAGCAGCACGAGCACGCGGCGGAGAGTTGTTTTCATATAGATCGCTCCTGTCTGTTTGGGGTAAGTTCAGTATATCGCATAGAAAAAAGGCTTGTCAATCCGAAAAGCGTTGTATTTATTAAACATTTTTTAGGGACGCCAGCAGCTTTGCCGCCTGCGCGCGTGTGACGGGCTGCGTCGGCAGCAGCCTGCCGTCCGCGCCCTCGACCGCGCCGGACGCGACCATCGCCGCAAGTCCCTGCCGCGCCCACGGCGCGATCTCGTCGGCGTCGGCAAAGCCGTCCAGCAGCGCCTCGTCCGCATCACTGTGTACCGCCGTGCGGCTGAGGATCACCATCGCCTCCTGCCGCGAGATCGTGCGGTCGGGCAGGGCAAAGAGCTTTTCTCCGTCCGCGCTGCCGCCGAGATACCCGAGCGCGTACGACGCACGCACGGCGTCCAGCGCCCACGGCGCGATGGCGTCCGCGTCGTCAAACGGCAGCTCCGTCTCGCGGTATGCCGCCGTATCCGTGCCGAGCCGCCGCGTCAGCGCGATGAAAAACTCCTGCCGCGTCATGCCGTCGTCGGGGCGGAACCGCGGCACGCCGTCAACTTCCGAACCCAGCAGCACGCCCGCGTCGTACATCGCCTTCACGTATTCGCGCGCCCAGTGCGCTTCCGTGTCGGGGAACGGATAGTCCGGCAGCACGGTGATCTTCACGCTTGCGCTCTTGTCGCCGGCGGCGCAGGAAAGCGTCCCCGTCGCGGGTTTATAGACCTTCGCGGCGGTGAAAAGACCGCTCTGGTCGACCGTGCCGATCGCGCTTTCGCACGTCCACGCGAAGCACTCGTCCGACGCGTAGACCTTCGCGCCCGCAAAGGTCGCCTGCGCCGAAAAATCGACGCTCTCGCCGGACGGCACGTCGCCGCTGCCCTCGCGCCGGATCGTCACGCTGTCGGGCGTGTCGATCACCTGCACGCTCGCCGTGCCGCTTGCCCCGCCCGCGGTCATCTCGATCTTCGCCTCGCCGACGCGCTGCGCCGTGAACACGCCGTTTTGCACCACGCCGCCCTCGGCGGAAAACGTCACGTCCTGCGGCGGCGCGGCGGCGCGGAACGCCCCGTCCGTCGCCAGCACCGTCAGCGTCACCTCGCCGCCGACCAGCGCGACCGCGCCCAGCGGATAGGCGAACAGCCGCGCCGCCTCTCCGGCGTCACCCTGCCCGCGCAGCAGGAAGATGAAATTCGCGCACTTGCGCAGCTTGCCGTCGGAGGGGGAATTGACCGTCTCCGGCTCGGTTTTGCCGGGGTACAGCGCACGGATCGCGGTCGAGCCGCCGCCGTCCAGGTTGAGCGCCGTCACGCAGCCGAGCTCGCGCATCCGCGCGGCAAGCTCCGCCAGCGTCATGCCGCCGCCCGCGTCCACGGTGTACAGGATCAGCGTGCCGTCGTCACGCAGTCCGACCGCCGTGCGCGCCGTGCGCGATTTGCTGCCGGACAGCGAAAACGAAGTCTGCGCCTCGCCGCCGATCACAAGCATCTCCATGCCCGCGCACGCGGACACGACCTCGCCCCAGCCGTCGCCGATCGTGATATCGATCGTCACCTCGTCGCCGACCGCCAGCGCGCGGATCGTTTTTTCCATCGTCACGGCGTAGTCGCTGTCCTCCGCGGCGGCAAGCACGAAGCCGCCCGCGGGGATCGGACACGCCGCCGTCTGCGGCACGATGTCCGTCACCGTGGCGGTGATGCGGCTGTTGAGTTTGAGATCCGGCTCGTCCGGCATCAGCACGACGTTATACGCCGCGATCGCGCCTTCCGTGCGGCTGTCGAAGTCGCGGGTGTAAAGGCACACGCCGTTCGACTTCGTCAGCAGCTTGTTGCAGTGGACGGACAGCGTTTCGCCGTTCGGCAGCGACGCCGCGAGCGCAAGCGAGGGATACCCGATGATCGCGCTGCCGTCGGCGCGGAAGCCGACCGCCTCGCGCTCGCCGCTCGAACGGACGCAGCCGTCCGTCACGACCATGCCCAGCGGCACGCCCGTCGCCACGTCGAAAAAGCTGCCGTTCACGCCCGCCGTCACGGAAAAGCCCCACGCGGCGGGATACGCCTCGATGGCGTCCATCGCCGTCTTGCCGTACAGCGTCGTGCCGTACACGACCGCGGGACGCGCGTCGCCCTGCGCGACGGTCAGATACCGCTCGCGGCGCAGAAGATCTCCCTCGCGCGAAACGGTCTCGGTCAGCGCGGCGTTTTCCGCCAGCTGCGCCGAAAAGCCGCGCTGCGGCACGAACGACGCGCCTGCGCCCGTCAGCAGCAGCGAGATCACAAGTAAATATGTAAAAAACCGTTTCATGGCAGTTCCCTCGTTTCCGTCTCTATCGTACCATACGGACGGAAAAATGTAAACGGAAGAAACTGTCAAGAAAAAATACTTGACAGATAAAGCGCGCCGTGGTATATTGTTCAAGCTGTCAAGGAAAAACACTTGTCGAAGGGTGGGGATCGCATGAAGACCGACGCGCTGTCGATGACGCTGCTGTTCGATTTTTACGGCGATCTGCTGACCGAGAAACAGCGGTCGTATTTCGACCAGTACTACAATCAGGATCTTTCGCTGGCGGAGATCGCCGAAAACGAGGGCGTCTCGCGGCAGGGCGTGTACGACGTGCTGCGCCGCACTGCCGAGACGCTGCGCCGTATGGAGCAGACCGCCGGTTGTGTCGCGCGGGATAAGACGCGCCGCCGCGCCGCCGGGAAGCTGCGCGAGGTCGCAAGGTTCGTCGCCGCGCTGGACGGCGGCAAGACCTGCGCCGACGCGATCGAGGCGGTCTGCCGCGAATTGGAGGAAGAGACAAATGGCGTTTGAAGGACTGACCGAAAAGCTCTCCGCGGCGTTCCGGAAGCTGCGCGGCAAGGGCAGGCTGTCGGAGAGCGACGTCAAGGACGCCATGCGCGAGATCCGTCTTGCGCTTCTGGAGGCGGACGTCAGCTATAAGGTCGTCAAGGATTTTGTGAAGAGCGTCAGCGAACGCGCCGTCGGCACGGACGTGCTGGAAAGCCTGACGCCCGGGCAGATGATCGTCAAGATCGTCAACGAAGAGCTGACCAAGCTGATGGGCGGCGAAAACAGCCGCATCACCATATCGCCCAAACTGCCGACCGTCGTGATGCTGGTCGGCCTGCAGGGCGCCGGCAAGACGACGAACGGCGCGAAGCTCGCGGGACTGATGAAAAAGCAGGGGCACCGTCCGCTGCTCGCCGCGTGCGACGTGTACCGCCCCGCGGCGATCAAGCAGTTGGAGGTCGTCGGCGAAAAGCTGGAGATCCCCGTGTTCCAGATGGGGCAGGGCGACCCGGTGGAGATCGCAAAGCAGGCGGTGCTCCACGCGCGCCAGCACGGCAACGATATGGTGTTTCTCGACACCGCGGGTCGGCTCCACATCGACGAGGAGCTGATGGGCGAGCTGCAGGCGATCAAGGACACGGTCAAGCCGGATGAGATCCTGCTGGTCGTCGACGCGATGACCGGTCAGGACGCGGTCAACGCCGCGCAGAAATTCAACGAGCTGCTGGACATCGACGGCGTCATGCTGACCAAGCTGGACGGCGACGCGCGCGGCGGCGCCGCGCTGTCGGTCAAGGCGGTCACGGGCAAGCCGATCAAGTTCGCCGGCGTCGGCGAAAAACTCGACCAGATCGAGCCGTTCTATCCCGACCGCATGGCGTCGCGCATCCTCGGTATGGGAGACGTTCTGACGCTGATCGAAAAGGCGGAACAGGCGTTCGACGAAAAGAAAGCGCGCGAGCTGGAGGCGAAGCTCGGCACGGACAAGTTCACGCTCGCCGATTTCTACGAGCAGCTCGAGCAGCTGCGCGGCATGGGCGATATGTCGGAGCTTCTCAAGATGGTGCCGGGCATGTCGTCGATGAAGAACGTGCAGATCGACGAAAGCGCCATGAAGCGCACCGCCGCGCTGATCCAGTCGATGACGCCCCACGAGCGCGAAAATCCGTCGTGCCTCAACCACAGCCGCAAGCAGCGCATCTGCCGCGGCGCGGGCGTGAAGGTCGAGGAGCTCAACAAGCTGCTCAAGCAGTTCGACGCGATGAATTCGATGATGCGCCAGATGAAAAATCCCAAGATGGCGCGCAAGATGCGCCGCATGGGCGGCATGGGCGGCTTTCCCGGTCTGCCCGGTATGTGAGTGTTCCGCGCGAAAGCGAGAAATAAAACAAATCATCATAGGAGGAAACAAACATGGTCAAGATCAGACTGAGAAGAATGGGCGCGAAGAAGAACCCGTACTACCGCATCGTGGTGGCGGATTCCCGCAGCCCGCGCGACGGCCGCTGCATCGAGGAGATCGGCACCTACAACCCGCTGACCGATCCCGCCACGATCCAGGTCGATCTGGAGAAGGCGCAGCAGTGGATCAAGAACGGCGCGCAGCCGACCGACACCGTGCGCGGTCTGCTGAAGAAAGCCGGCATGCAGTAATATGAAGGAGCTGCTGCGGTACATCGCGCAGAACCTCGTGGAGCATCCCGAGGCCGTGTCGGTCACGGAGCTGCAGGGCGAGACCACAGTGCTGGAGCTGCGCGTAGCGCCGGAGGATATGGGCAAGGTCATCGGCAGACAGGGCAGGATCGCCAAGGAGATCCGCACCGTCGTCAAGTCCGTCGCCCAGCGCACCGGCAAAAAAGTCAGCGTGGATATCGTTGACGAATAACGAAAAACCGCTTCCGATCATCGGAAGCGGTTTTTCGTTTTCGGGATTTTGGGGACGGAGATTTATCGGCGCGTCGAAAGCCTCCATCCTTGAGGGAGGTGGCATTTGCGAAGCAAATGACGGAGGGAGTTATCCCGCTTCGCGGGGACGGGGGTTACGACCAAACCCCATTTTCGCGTCGAAGCACATGAAACATTGCTCCGTTCCCGCAAGCGGGAACATCCGCCCGTTTCATGGCTTCTCCTTTCCGAAGCATGACCGCTTCGCTGGGTCATGCTTCGGTACTGCGCCAAAAGAAAACGGGTTTTGGATGCCCAAAAGAAAAGCGCTTTTTATCTGCGCTGTTTCTGCGTATTTCTGTTTCCGGCGCGGCGTTGTCGGATTGCCGCTTCGCTCCTGCGCTGATCCTCGCTCAGCCGCTTACCCCGCAGGACGCGGTTTCTGCGTATTGCCCTCGATACCGCGCCTGCTGCGTCGGTTGTTATACTGCCGCGGCGCGCCGAGTCGTCGCGCCCTGCAAACGCAGAGAGTGGCAAGTCTGCACCGCGCCAAAACCTCCCCCTTGGGGGGAGGTGGCTCGCCGCAGGCGAGACGGAGGGG
>JAFSXP010000095.1 GCA_017443965.1 Oscillospiraceae bacterium | reverse complement strand
GTGATGGCCGCAGCGGCAGGAATACTCCGCCACGAAATCGTCCGTCATGCTTTCGATCGTCGTGAAATCCGTGCCGCACTTCGGGCAGAAGATGGCGGCGGGATAGTAGTTCGCCTTCTCCGCGTCGTGCTCGGCTTTTAATTCCTCGGCGCTCTTCGACGGGTCCTTCGTCTTGAACGAGTCGAGGATCTCAAAGATCTCCTCGCGCTTCTGCAGCGATTCGAGGATATCCTTGCGGTACTTGCCGTCGCGGTACATCTGCGCCTGATAGCGGCAGTCCAGCTCGATGCCGAACTTCTCCATCGAGGCGAGGAACTCCTTTTCAAAATGCTCGGCGTAGTTCTTGCAGCAGCCCCACGGATCGGGGATGTCCACGTACGGACAGCCGATGTATTTGTCATAGTCGTCGCCCACGACGGCGCGGACGTTCGCGGGGATCTTGCGGCAGCGGTCATACTCGTCCCACGAGAAAAGCAGCCGCGCCTTTTTGCCCGCCTTTTTCAGCGCGCGCACGACGAAATAGCTCGTCGCCACGTCGCGGAAGTTGCCGATGTGGATCGAGCCGGACGGGCTGATCCCGGCGGCGCAGACGTATTCCTCTTTTTCGGGATTTCGCGCGATGACCTCCTGCGCGAGCTTCTCCGACCAATGCATTAAATGCGCCTCCTTTGTCTGCACTGTTTTGCACGATTGTATATTCTATACTATTTTTCCCGCTTTGGCAAGTATCTTCGCGTGGAAATTGCCCCTATACAAGACGCGGGAAATCTGCTATACTCTATTTGTAAAAAAGTCTCGAAAGGCGGGATCTACCATGGCGGATCGCTCCGCGGTCATCTTCCTGACTGACGATACGGCAAAAACCGGATATCCCAGGCCCCTGATGCTGCAAAACGTCATGGGTCGTCCCATGCTCTCATGGCTTGCGGCGGAGCTCGTCACAGGCGGATGTGAGCGTTTCTTTTTGGCTGTCAAGGACGCCTGGCGCGAGCAGGCGGCGGCTTGCTTTCCCGAGCAGGCGAGCGTCACCGTCGTCTCCGGCGCGGACACGTCCGACCAGCTGCACGTGTTTTTATCCACCGCCGACGAGGACGAGACCGACGTCACCGTCGTCGCCGCGCCCGTGATGTGCCTGCCGAAGACGGCGTCTCACGACATGAGCGCGCATCCGGTCGACTCCGGCGCGTACCGCGCGGGACGCCGCGCGCTGATGGACGCGCTCGACGCGCGGCTCAGCTTCGGCGAATTCGTCAGCGAAAAGGGCAAGGCGCTGACCGACCGCGACGGCTTTTTCGCCGTGACAAGCGCCGCCGAGCTTGCCGCGTGGCAGCCGGTGCTGCGGCGCGACACGCTGACGCGCCTGTGCGAAAACGGCGTGGAGATCTGGGACTTCGACAACTGCTACGTCGATCCCGACGTCTTTGTCGGCGCCGGCACGGTGCTGCTGCCCGGCACGATCCTGCGCGGGCACACCGTCGTCGGACACGGCTGCGTCATCGGTCCCGACACGTATCTGGAAAACTCGAAGATCGATGACGGCGCGACCGTCAAATCGTCGCACCTGTACGACGCCATCGTCGGCGCGGGCACGACCGTCGGACCGTTTGCGTACGTGCGTCCCGGCACGGTCATCGGCAAGGGCTGCCGCGTCGGCGACTTCGTGGAGGTCAAAAATTCCACGATCGGCGACGGCACCAAGATCTCGCACCTGACCTACGTCGGCGACAGCGACGTCGGGCAGAACGTCAACTTCGGCTGCGGCACGGTCACGGTCAACTACGACCGCGCGAAAAAGCACCGCACCGTCATCGGCTCCAACAGCTTCATCGGCTGCAACACGAACCTCGTCGCGCCGGTCAAGCTCGGCGCGGGGGCGTACACCGCCGCGGGCAGCACCATCACCGAGGACGTGCCGGACGACGCGCTCGCCATCGCGCGCGCCCGTCAGACCGTCAAGAAGGACTGGGCAAAAACGCACAAGGTCAAGGAGTGATGTCGGCTTTGCCGACAATGAATTGCACTTCGTGCATGAATTGCCCTGCGGGGCATGAAGGCGCAATTCCATTCACGGAGCGAAGCGAGAAATCATGCGCCGAGCGCAAATCATGACGCGAAGCGTCAAATCATCGGAGCCGAAGGCGTAGGGACGAGCATTGCTCGTCCGCGAGCGACCGATGGTCGCCCCTACGGTCTACCCCTCCGACATTTGCTTCGCAAATGCCGCCTCCCTCAAGAGGGAGGCATGGAGCCGTACCGCATCGCACAACTCCCTCCGTCTCGCCTTCGGCGAGCCACCTCCCTCAAGAGGGAGGCATGAAGCCGTACCGCATCGCACAACTCCCTCCGTCTCGCCTTCGGCGAGCCACCTCCCTCGGTGAGGGAGGCAATAAGGTTGTTTGTTTTATAAATTTCCCAGAGAGAGGTAACAGCCATGATCGCACACGGAAAGGATGTCAAGGTTTTCAGCGCGCACGCCAACCCCGCGTTTGCCGAGGGCGTGTGCCGCGCGCTCGGTCTGCCCGCGGGC
>JAFSXP010000094.1 GCA_017443965.1 Oscillospiraceae bacterium | reverse complement strand
GCTGGCAGGTCTGCTGTCGGGGCTGACCGTCGGCGTACAGGCGGACGGCTTTGCCGCCAACACGCTGACGCGCGAGCAGATGGAGACGCTTGTGCAGCGGACGGCGATGGCGTATTTCTACAAGGGCAGCGCCGTGCAGTACGACGCGTCCGCCATCAGCTGGGGCAACCGCTATATCGCCAAGACGATGCGGCAGACGAACAACCGCGATCCCGAGGACGCCTCGGATCTCAACGCGATCTACACGGTCTGCTCGGCGTTCCCGCACGACGTGTACTATTCCGTCTTCGGCAAGCACGTCATCACGGTGCCGCTCGCGGCGGGCACGGCGGGCGAATACCGCGATTCAAAGGGCGTCGCCTACACGCCGAACGATCCCGTATACAAGGCGCTTGAGGCGACGCGCAACACCACCTCGTACTACACCTATCACGCGGCGATGGCGGCAAAGGCGCATCCCGAGTGGAACCTGTCCGATCCCGACCGCGATACGACCACGGTAACCGATCCGACCGATCCCTACGCCGACGTGGTGTACTACTTCGGACCGAGCATGGGCGACGACGGCTCCGTCGTGCTGACCGCCACGCTGCAGAACGGCGCGACGGCGCGGCTGTACCGGCAGACCGGCGGCTCGATGGTCGTCGCCTCGTCGGTCAACGCCGCCGCGCAGGATTACAGCGGCGCGGCGCTGACCGTCACGGACACCTACACCACGCTGGGCAAGGCGAATACCGTCTCCGTGACCTCCGGCGAGGAGGGCAGCGAGACGGTGACGGTCTACTATCCCGTCGGCTCGTATGACAGTGAAAGCGATACCGTTTACTATTACGTCAGCGACGCGGACTACACCCTCGCCACGGAGAACACCATCAGCACGCTGACGCGCGCCGACGTCGAGCGCATCTTTGCGGAAAAGGCGCGTCCGGGCGACATCCTGACGGTGCTGAAGGCGGGCAGCACGGAGGACGACACCTCCGCCTCCGGCCACGCCATGATGTACCTCGGCGACGTGGACGGCGACGGCGTGGGCGAGATCATCCACTCGTGGGGCTCCGGCTACAACAACGAGGCGCGGACGGAAACCAGCGCGAAGACCGGCGTCACCGCCGGCACCTTCGCCGCCGCGACGACGCAGGACTCGTACACCTATTCCGATCTCGGCACCGTGCCGTTCACCTACGGCAAGGACTTTGCCTACCTCGCCACCTCCGGCGCGACGAAGACCGATTATCTCGACGGCTACGACAACCGCGAGTCAAACAGGAGCTGGTACTCCTCCACCGGCGGCGCGGGCAAGAACTATGACGGCCGCAGCGGCACGGCGTTCGTCGGTCGCAACGGCGGCGGCAGTATCATCATCGAGGACTGGACGACGCGCCTCGGCTGGTCGTCCACGTTCGCCTCGACCACGAACAAGGTCGATACGACAAAAGCCTACGGCAACGGATATTTCAACATGAAATCCGGCACGCGCAGCAGTTACTATCCCGGCTGCGACGGCCCCGCCTCGAGCTCCGTCGCGTTCCAGTTCTGCATCCTGCGCCCGCTGAACAGCAGCACGTTCACCGCGGAGCTCAGCCCCTCGGCGCAGGCGCGGCAGACGCTGCCCGACCTCGGCGTCACCAAGACCGCCGAGGCGAATCCCTTCCAAACCGTTGCAAACGGCGATACGATCACCTACTCGATCGAGTTGGTCGGCAACAAGGGACGCGGCTCGTACGGCTCCGGCAGAACGACCACCACCGCCGCCAGCTTCAACACGACCATCGATCCGACGGCAGCCTATGCCGTCAACGTCACCGAGACGCTGCCCACCGGCACGGAATTCGTCTCCTGCACGGGCGGCGGCACCTGCACGGGCGATACGGTCGCATGGAATAACGTCTCCGTCACCGACGGTGAGACAAAGACGCTGACCTACACCGTGCGCGTCACGGCGGGCAGAGGCGGCAAGATCGTATCCCCCAAGGGCAAGGTCGTCAGCGCGACCGATCCGCAGGGGCATCTCTCCACCTCGGAGATCTCGCATCTTGTCGGCGGCACGCCGCTTTCGGATTCTGCGATCTCGCCGACGGTCACGGCGACCGGCACCGGCACGGAGATCGCGGCGGCGGTCTATCAGGCGGCGTACGGCGTCGATCTGCAACTGCCCGCGACCGACGCGCTCATTGACAATCTGTTCGCCTCCGACTACTGGTCGAGCGAAGGCACCGTTTCCCGCGAGAAGTTCTGTCTGCGCGACGCGTCGGAACTCACGGGCGACGCGCGGACGCTGCGCAACATGGTCGTGCAGAACTTCATCGGCGGCCGCCACGTGATCTGCTACGACGAAAACGGCGTCAGGACCAATCTGACGCGGCTGCGCGATTTCAGCATGGAATTTTTGCGCGCAGGCGATATCCTGGTCTACGCCAACCGCAGCGACACGACGGGCTACTTTGAGAGCAGCGGCGGCGAGTACGGCACCTATACCTACGTCTATCTCGGCGACGATACGTTCGCCTATTTCGATGAAAACGGCGATTATCGGACGGTCACTGCGCCGATGAAGACGGTGCAGTACAGCACGACCGTGCGCTATGCCTACAGCGCGGTGCTGACGCGCGCATTCCAGCAGCACGCGTTCGTGCTGCTGCGCCCGACGCAGGCGGTGGACGATCTGGCGGCGAACGGCTGCGATCTCAGCGGCATGGAGATCGTGTCCGGCGAAGCGGAGATGCGGATCAGCTATAACGGCGAGCCGCTGAGCGAGCCGGTGATCTTCCCCACGCTGATGGCGGCGATCAACCGCGAAAAGGCGATCACGCAGGAGTACGGTCAGATCCGCCAGGCGGAGTATATCTCCGGCCTGCGCGACGACGCTCTGACGCCGCTGCCCGTGATCGAGATCAAGCTGCTCAGAGATGCGGAGCTGCGCACAGCCTCGTGGATCGGCGGCAACACCGTCCTCGATCTGAACGGGCACACGATCCGCGTCATCGACAAGGCGTATCTGTTCGCGTTCGGCTATGACGAGCGCAACTACAACTCGTCGACCGGCAAGTTCGGCTCTACGAGTCAGGCGATGATGGCGGGCGACGGCTATATCAAAAACGGCACGATCGTCGCCGACTACCTTGCCATCTACCACGGCAACAACGAGCGGCTGTATCTGCAGGACTGCGCGATCTACGCGCGCGATATGGGCGGCGATTGCTACCGCACCAGCTCGACGGGCGGCATCCTCTTCTGGGGACACGCCTTCAACTCCAGCGCCGGCGCGCATCTGTATATGGAAAACTGCGTGCTCGGTACGCTCGGCAACGAGAAGCCGATCATGAACGGCCATCCGACCGGCGCGGAGTATGACGCCGGCACGTCCGGCACCTCCTCCGGCGACGCCAGTCTCCACGTACTGAACAACGTGACGATCTACGTACCCACCGCGTTCAACGAGGGCGAAAACCGCCACAGCGCGTGGGTGAAGGACGGCTCGAAGATGACCGTCGACGGCACGGGCGTCATGCGCGAGGTCACCACCGAGACGGCGACGCTGCCGGTCGAGGGCGCCACGGAAAAGGAGTACAGCGTCGTGCGCTTCTCCTCCGGCGTGGCGACCATCGGCGAGAGCAAGTATCTCACGCTCGACGCGGCGCTTGACGCGGCGGTCGCCGCCGACGAGCCGACGACCGTCAACCTGACGAGCAACGTCATTCTGACGGGCGATCTGACGATCCCCGAGGGCGTCACGCTAGACCCGGGTGAGTTCACCGTGCGCGGCACGGTCTATCTGGAGCCGGGCAGCGCCTTCGGCGCGTACGCCGCGCCCGCGGAGCTCGGCGAAAACAGTTTCGGCGGCGAGAACTACGCGGTCTTCAAGCCGGACGCCGACATGGCGGTGCAGCAGTCGCTGACGCTGAACGACGCCGTCGTGCTGAACGCCGCCGTCGCAGACCGCGGCTACGCCGGTTACTACGCGCTGCTCCGCTGGACGGAGGGCGGCACGGCGAAAAGCGCGGTCGTCGAGGGCGAAGACCGCGGCGGTCTGATTATCTTCCCGCTGGTCGAAAAGAAAGCGAAGAACATGGGCGACGCGCACACCGTTACGATCTTCGGCGTGGACGGCGAGGGCAATGCGCATCTGGCGCGCAGTACGACGCTCTCCATCCAAAACTACGCGGAAACGGTGCTGGAAAGCCACATCGACTGGTATAACGACTCCGACGCGGAGGCGACGGGCGGCAGGTTCGGCGCAAATCTCGGCAGGACGATGACCGCGATGCTGCAGTACGGCGCGGCGGCGCAGACGTATTTCGGCTACGCGACGGACGATCTCGTCTCCGCCAACCTGACGGACGCGATGACCGCGCGCATCACGGCGAAATACGGCGCGGACGCGCTCGCCGCGGCACGGTCGGAGAAGGTCTCCGGCGCCACGGGCGACAGGTCGCTGTTCTACGGCACCAGCAGCATCCTCGGCGAGAATATGGCGCTGAAGTTCTACTTCCGTCTGCCGGCGTCCGTGTGGACGGACGAGGCGCTTTCGGCGGTCACGGTCAAGGTCGAATACACCGACCATACCGGCGTGACGCATACCGACACGTTCCCCGCGACGGATCTGGACCGCAACACGTCGCCGAACTTCCGTTCGCACACGGTCAACACGCTGGTGGCGGCGGACATCGCCGTGCCGGTTACGGTCATGCTGCTGCGCGACGGCAGGCAGATCGTGCGCGCATGGGATTCCATCGCGAACTACACGAACCGCGCGCAGGCGGCGGGCATGACGGCGCTTGCCGATCCGATGCTGATCTACGGTCTGACGGCGCGCGATTACTTCACGTCGGTCACGGCGCCTCCCGACGTCCCCACCGCGGGCGACAACGAGCTGACCATCGTACACTTCGATTAACGGCATAAAAAGAATCGACCTGAAGGATGTCCTTCAGGTCGATTCTTTTTTTGTTCAGATCGCGGCGAAGCCCTTTTCCAGATCGGCGAGGATATCGTCGATATGCTCCGTGCCGATGGACAGGCGGATCGTGCTTTGGAAGATGCCCTGATCGGCAAGTTCCGCGTCCGTCAACTGCGAATGTGTCGTCGTCGCGGGGTGGATCACCAGCGACTTGACGTCCGCGACGTTCGCCAGCAGCGAGAAGATCTCCAGCGCGTCGATGAAGGCGTGCGCCTCCTTCTGCCCGCCCTTCACGTCGAACGTGAAGATGCTCGCGCCGCCGTTCGGGAAGTACCTTTCGTACAGCGCGTGCTGCGGATGATCGGGCAGCGACGGGTGATTGACCTTGGCGACCTTCGGATGCTTCGCCAAAAACCCCA
This sequence comes from Oscillospiraceae bacterium, assembly GCA_017443965.1. GTDB lineage: Bacteria > Bacillota > Clostridia > Oscillospirales > Oscillospiraceae > RGIG3566. The sequence continues at coordinate 465 of JAFSXP010000094.1, read as the reverse complement.
CGACCTTCTTTGTGTTCTCCGCGTGGCGCTCGAGCCGCAGGCTCAGCGTCTCCACGCCCTGCAGAAGCAAAAACGCGTTGAACGGGCTGATCGCCGCGCCGGTGTCGCGCAGCAGGATCGCGCGGACGTAGGTGGCGAACGCCGCCTTGCCCGCCGCCTCGGTGAACGATACGCCGTGGTAGCTGGGGTTCGGCTCGGCGATGGGCGCGAATTTGCCCGCCGCCTTCCAGTCGAACGTGCCGCCGTCCACGATCACGCCGCCCAGCGTGGTGCCGTGCCCGCCGAGGAACTTCGTCGCCGAGTGGATCACGATGTCCGCGCCGTGCTCGATCGGGCGGATCAGGTACGGCGTGCCGAACGTGTTGTCGATCACCAGCGGGATGCCGTGGGCGTGGGCGATCGAGGCGAGCGCGTCGATGTCGGGAATGTCGGAGGTGGGGTTGCCGAGCGTCTCGACGAACAGCG
>JAFSXP010000093.1 GCA_017443965.1 Oscillospiraceae bacterium | reverse complement strand
CGACGACGATCTGGACCCTGCCCGGCAACCTGGGCATCACCCTCTCCCCGGCGGACGAGTACGCGCTGGTGCGCGTCCCCTCCGGCGAGATGCTCATCATGGCCGGCGCGCTGGTGGAGAAGGTCATGGCCGCCGGCGGCGTCGCCGACTATGAGATCGTGGAGACCCACCCCGGCGACTTCTTTGAGAAGATGCTGGCAAAGCATCCCTTCCTCGACAAGACCAGTTTGCTGATGCTGGCCGATTACGTCACGATGGATTCCGGTACCGGCTGCGTCCACACCGCCCCCGGCTTCGGCGCGGACGACTATACCACCTGCCGCCGCTACGGCATGGACATGGTCGTTCCCGTGGACGATCAAGGACGCCACACCGACTACGCCGGCAAATACGAGGGTTTGCGCGTCGAAGAGTCCAACCCCGTCATCCTCGAAGATATGAAGGCGTCCGGCGCGCTGTTCGCGCAGGAGCAGATCGTCCACTCCTATCCGCATTGTTGGCGCTGCAAGCACCCGATCATCTTCCGCGCCACGCCGCAGTGGTTCTGCTCGGTTGACGCCTTCAAGGACGATGCCTGCCGCGCCTGTGACGACGTGAAGTGGTACCCCGAATGGGGCATCGACCGCATCAAGTCCATGATCCGCGAGCGCAGCGACTGGTGCATTTCCCGTCAGCGCAAGTGGGGTCTGCCGATCCCCGTCGTCTATTGCCCCGACTGCGGCAAGCCCATCGTCACCGACGAAACGATTGCCGCCATCTCCGATCTGTTCGGAAAAGAGGGCTCGAACGCGTGGTTCTCCAAAGAAGCGGACGAATTCCTGCCGAACGGCTTCGCCTGCCCGCATTGCGGACACAAGGGCGGCTTCGTCAAGGAAACCGATACGCTCGACGGCTGGTTTGATTCCGGCTCGTCGCACTTCGCCGCCATGCAGCGCGACCAGGGCTTCTGGCCTGCCACGGTCTATATCGAGGGCTTGGATCAGTACCGCGGCTGGTTCCAGTCGAGCCTGCTGACCGCCGTCGGCGCACTCGGCAAGGGCGCACCGTTCCAAATCTGCCTGACGCACGGCTGGACGGTTGACGGCGAAGGCAAGGCAATGCACAAATCGCTCGGCAACGGCATGGACCCGAACGAGATCATCAAGCAGTACGGCGCCGATCTGCTCCGCCTGTGGGCAGGCAGCGCGGATTACCACGCCGACGTCCGCTGCTCTGACGCGATCTTCAAGCAACTCTCGCAGAACTATCTGAAGTTCCGCAACACCGCAAAGTTCTGCCTGGACAACCTGATCGACTTCGATCCGGAAAACCTCGTTTCGCCGGAAGAGATGTCGGAACTGGATCGCTGGGCGCTGACGAAGCTCAACACGCTGATCGACCGCGTCTTTGCCGCCTACGACGGCTTTGAGTTCCAAGTCGTTTCGCACGTCATCAACGACTTCTGCGTAAACGTGCTGTCGTCGTTCTATTTTGACATTTTGAAGGATCGCCTCTATTGCGATGAAAAGAACGGTCTGCGCCGCCGCAGTTCGCAGACGGCGCTGTGGCTGATCCTCAACGCCATGACCAAGATGTTCGCGCCGATCCTCGCCTTCACCTGCGACGAGATCTGGCTCGCCATGCCGCACCGTAAATGCGACGACGCGCGCAACGTCCTGCTCAACGAGATGGAGCAGCCCTACCCTGCCTACGCGCTTGACGATGCGGTGATGGCAAAATGGGATACCGCGATTGCGCTGCGCGAGGACGTCAACGGCGTGCTGGAAACGGCGCGCGCCGACAAGCGCATCGGTAAATCGCTCGAAGCGCACGTCGCGCTGCACGCAGCCGGCGATAAGGCGAAAGCCGCGCTGACAGCCATCAAAGAAATGGATCTGCCGCAGCTGTTTATCGTGTCGGACGTCAGTATTGAGGACGGCGCACCGGCTGCCGATGCAGTCACGGGCAGCGGCGAACGCTTTGCCGATCTGACCGTTGCCGTGACGGAAGCGAAGGGCGAAAAGTGCCCGCGCTGCTGGATGCATACCACGTCGCCGGACGAAAACGGACTGTGTCCGCGCTGCGCAAAAGTAATTGCAAAAATTAGTGTTGATTTTTCGTAAAGAATGTGCTATGATGATGCCCGTGGGATACCACGGGCATCCATGGGATCGTAGCTCAGCTGGGAGAGCGCCGCGTTCGCAACGCGGAGGTCAGGGG
>JAFSXP010000092.1 GCA_017443965.1 Oscillospiraceae bacterium | reverse complement strand
TCCGCCATGATGGTCGGGCGCAACGTCAATTTCCACGTGGAAAAGACGCCGGCGCAGCCCGGCGAGACCGTGCTGGAGATCGAGCACATGACCGTCGCGTCGAAGCTGCACAAGAAGAACGCGGTCAACGACGTTTCGCTGAAGGTCCGCGCGGGCGAGATCGTCTGCATTGCGGGCATCGACGGAAACGGGCAGTCGGAGTTCATCTACGGTCTGACCGGTCTGGAGCCGATCGCGTCCGGCTCGATAAGGCTCCGCGGCAAGGAGATCTCACACGAGTCGATCCGTCAGCGCAGTCTGGACCGCATGGCGCACATCCCCGAGGACCGGCACAAGCACGGTCTGGTGCTGGACTATTCGCTGGAGGATAACCTCGTCCTGCAAAAATACTACGAGCCGCAGTTCACCGACAAGGCGGGCTTTTTGCGGCGCAAGAACATCCGCGCCTATGCGGAAAAGCTGATCGAGGCGAACGACATCCGCTCCGGTCAGGGCCCCGTGACGCCGGCGCGCAGCATGTCGGGCGGCAACCAGCAGAAGGCGATCATCGCGCGGGAGCTCGACCGCGATCCCGATCTGCTCGTCGCCGTACAGCCGACGCGCGGTCTGGATGTCGGCGCCATCGAAAACGTGCACAAGGAACTGATCGCCTGCCGCGACGCCGGCAAGGCGGTGCTGCTGGTATCGCTGGAGCTGGATGAGGTCATGGACGTGCCCGACCGCATCCTTGTGATGTACGAGGGCGAGCTCGTCGGCGAACTCGATCCCGATAAGACCACGCAGGAGGAGCTCGGCCTGTACATGGCGGGCGCGAAGAGAGACGAGGTGAGCGCGTGATGAGAGATCTTCTGAAGAAACAGGGCATGCAGTCGCTGATCGCGTCGCTGCTTTGCATCGTTCTCGGACTGCTGCTCGGCTACATCGTGCTGCTGTTCATCAATCCGGGCGGCGCTTCGCAGGCGATCCTCGCCGTCGCGAAGAACTTTCTGAACACCACCCGCGCCAATCTGCAGGTCAAGAACTTCGCGAACACGCTTGCCAAATCCGCGCCGCTGCTGATGTGCGCGCTGAGCATCCTGTTCGCGTATAAGGTCGGACTGTTCAATATCGGCGCGGCGGGGCAGTACGTCGCCGGCGCCTGCGCGTGTCTGTATTCCGCGCTGGCGTGGGGCTGGAGTTGGCTGCCGTGCATGCTGTTCGCCATCGCCGTCGGCGCGCTGTACGGCGCGATCGTCGGTCTGCTGAAGGCGTACTGCAACGTCAACGAGGTCATCAGCGGCATCATGCTGAACTGGATCGGCCTTTATACCGCCAACATGCTGCTGGCGAACGTCAAGGAGTCCACCAGCCCTTATACCGTCCACCTGAAGGACGGCGCGCCGCAGGCGATCCTGCCGTCGCTCGGGCTGGGCAAACTGTTTGAAAACAACCAGTACATCACCATCGCGGTGCCGCTGGCGATCGTGCTGGCGATCGTGATCATGGTGATCCTCAACAAGACGCGCTTCGGCTATGAGCTGCGCGCCACCGGCAACAACAAGAACGCCGCGAAATACGCCGGCATGGCGGAAAAGCGCAACATCATCCTCACGCTGATGATCGGCGGCGCGCTGGCGGCGCTGGGCGCTTCGCTGCTTTATCAGACGGACTATATGCAGTGGGAAGTCACCGCCTCGTCCGTGCCCAGCATGGGCTTCAACGGCATCGCGGCGGCGTTCCTCGGAGGACTGAACCCCATTGGAACGATCTTCGCCTCCTATTTCATCCAGCACATCACCGACGCGGGCGCGTTCGTGGACAAGACGATGTACTCCTCGCAGATCTCGGATCTGATCTCCGCGATCATCATCTATCTGTGCGGCTTCGTCCTGTTCATCAAGACGACGATCAGCTCCGGCATCGCCCGCAGCGAGGAAAGAGAGCGCCGCAGAAAAGCGAGCGCCGAAGCGGAGAAAGGAGGCGAGGCGTAATGCTGCTTCTGCTGCAATACACCCTGATCTTTGCCTCCGTGCTGCTGCTCGTGGCGCTGGGCGGCTGCTTCTCGGAGCACTCCGGCGTCATTAACCTCGGACTTGAGGGCATCATGGTCATCGGCGCGCTGGGCGGTGCGCTGGTGATGCGCTACCTCTCGGCGACCGTCTCGCCCGTCGTCATGATCCTTGCCGTGCTGTGCGGCTCGGTGGTGCTGGCGGTGGCGTATTCGACGCTGCTCGGCGTGGCGTGCATCAAATTCCGCGCCGATCAGACGCTGGTCGGCACGGCGCTGAACCTGCTGGGCGTCGCGGCGGCGACCGTCTTCGTCAAGGCGATCAACACCGCCGCCGACCCGAACGACGTGTCGTCCACCATCCAGTACGTCGGCGCGAAAAAGGCGTTTCTCATTAACGTCGGCAACTTCGAGTTCAACTGGTTCATGGTCGTGGCGATCCTCGCGCTTGTGTTCGCCTACGTCTCGCTTTACAAGACGCGCTTCGGTCTGCGCCTGATGGCGTGCGGCGAACATCCGCAGGCGGCGGATTCCGTCGGCATCAACGTGCACAAGATGCGCTGGGCGGGCGTGCTGATCTCCGGCGTGCTTGCCGGTCTGGGCGGCATCTGCTACATCCTCGCGGGCGTCAGCGAATGGAAATTTGAAAACGGCGTCGCCGGTTTTGGCTTCCTCGCGCTCGCGGTCATGATCTTCGGTCAGTGGAAGCCGACGCGCATCGCGCTTGCCGCGCTGCTGTTCGGTCTGTTCCGTGCGCTGTCGAACGTCTACTTCGGCTTCGACTTCCTGGTGTCGCTGAACATCCCCGGCTCGATCTACAACATGATGCCGTACGTCATCTCGCTGATCGTGCTGGCGTTCACGTCGAAGAAGTCCCGCGCGCCGAAGGCGGAGGGCATCCCCTACGACAAGGGACAGCGCTGATCTTTCCGAAAGGAGCGGTTTTCTTGCGAGTTATCGACCTGATCCATAAAAAGCGCGAGGGCGGCGAGCTGACGCGCGAGGAGCTGCAGTTCCTCGTGCGCGGCTACACGGCGGGGGAGATCCCCGACTATCAGATGTCCGCGTTCACGATGGCGGTCTACTTCCGCGGCATGACCGACGCGGAGACGGCGTGCCTGACCGAGGCGATGATGCACTCCGGCGGTACGGTCGATCTCTCGCGCTTCGGCAAGCTCTCCGCCGACAAGCACTCCACCGGCGGCGTGGGGGACAAGACCTCGCTGATCGTCGTGCCCGTGGCGGCAAGTCTCGGCTGCAAACTGGCGAAGATGTCCGGACGCGGGCTGGGGCACACCGGCGGCACGGTCGATAAGCTGGAATCCATCCCCGGCTTTCGCACCACGCTGGACGCGGACGCGTTTTTGCGGCAGGTGGAGGAGGTCGGCGCGGCGATCGTCGGGCAGTCCGGCGATCTGACGCCCGCGGACAAAAAGCTCTACGCGCTGCGCGACGTCACCGACACCGTGGACAGCATCCCGCTGATCGCGTCGTCGATCATGTCCAAAAAGCTCGCCTCGGGCGCACATTCCATCGTGCTGGACGTCAAGGTCGGCTCGGGCGCGTTTCTGAAGACGGAGGCGCAGGCGCGCAAACTGGCGGAGAAGATGGTCGCCATCGGCGCCGCGTGCGGCAGGAACGTCACGGCGCTGCTGACCAACATGGACGTGCCGCTCGGCTATTACGTCGGCAACGCCCTCGAGGTCATCGAGGCGGCGGAGATGCTCAAGGGACGCGGCTGCGCCGACCTGAAGACGGTCTGCGTCGAACTGGCGTCGCATCTTGTCGCCATGTGCCACGAGATGCCGCTTTCCGCGGCGCGGGCGCACGTGGAGGATCAACTGGCGTCCGGCGCGGCGTTCGAGACGATGAAAAAGTGGATCGCCGCACAGGGCGGCGACGCGCGTGCGCTGGACGATTACAGCCTGCTGCCGCAGGCGTCCGTGCAGCATGAGGTGCTTGCGCCTAAGGACGGTTATATCGCGCACATGGACGCACAGAAGATCGGCGAGGCGTCGTCGCTGCTTGGCGCGGGACGCGCGAAAAAAGAGGATCCCATCGACTACGCCGCGGGTCTGGTGCTGCGCAAAAAGACCGGCGATTTCGTGCAGAAAGGCGAGCCGATCGCCGTGCTGCACACGAACGACGCATCGCTTGTCGCGGGCAGCGAGAAAACGCTGCTCTCCGCGATCGGCTGGTCACCCGACAAGCCGCAGCCGCAGAAGCTGATCCTCGGCACGGTGACGAGGGAGGGCGGCGCATGAGCGGACTTCTGATCATCGGCATCGCCGGCGGCTCCGGCTCCGGCAAGACGACGCTGGTACGCGCGCTGACCGAGCGTTTCGGCGAGAATATCACCGTCATCAGCCACGACAACTACTACAAGGCGCACAACGATCTGACCTACGACGAGCGCGCGCTGCTGAACTACGATCACCCCGACGCGTTTGAGACCGATCTTCTGATCGAGCATCTGCGGCTTTTGCGGCAGGGACGGACGATCCACTGCCCGGTGTACGATTTCACCGTGCACAACCGAAGCGACGAGCTGCTGGAGATCGCGCCGAAGAAGGTCATCGTCGTCGAGGGCATCCTGATCTTCGCCGACGAGCGGCTGCGCGAAGAGATGGACGTGCGCATCTTCGTCGACGCGGACTGCGACGTGCGGCTTTGCCGCCGCATCCGCCGCGACGTGCGAAAACGCGGCAGGACGCTGGAGAGCGTCATCGACCAGTATCTGACCACGGTCAAGCCGATGCACGAGCAGTTCGTCGAGCCGAGCAAGAAATTCGCCGACGTCATCGTGCCGGAGGGCGGCAAAAATTTAGTGGCGCTGGAGATGATCATGCACCGCATCGAGAAGCACATCGACGAATAGCGCAACAAAAAAACGACCTTTCGGAAGAAAGGTCGTTTTTTGTTGCGTTTAACCGCCGAGATACGCGCTGCGGACGCGGTCGTCGTTCATCAGCTCTTTCGCGTCGCCGCTCATGGTGATCGTGCCGGTCTCCAGCACGTACGCACGGTCGGAGACGGACAGCGCCATCTGCGCGTTCTGCTCGACCAGCAGGATCGTCGTGCCCGCCTTGTGGAGCGTTTCGATGATCTCAAAGATCTGCTCTACCAAAATCGGCGCAAGTCCCATCGACGGCTCGTCCAGCATCATCAGCTTCGGATCGGACATCAGCCCGCGCCCCATGGCAAGCATCTGCTGCTCGCCGCCGGAGAGCGTGCCCGCCAGCTGACGGCGGCGTTCCTTCAGACGCGGGAACTGCTCGAACACGCGCTCCTTCGCGCCCTCGATCTCGCTCGATTTCTGCACGAACGCGCCCATGTCGAGGTTTTCCTCCACGGTCAGGTTCTGGAAGATGCGGCGTCCCTCCGGCACGTGCGCAACGCCCATCTGGACGATCTTGTGCGCCGGTGTGGTGAAGATGCTCCTGCCGCAGAATTCGATCGCGCCGGTCTTGCTGCGCAGCAGTCCGGAGACGGTGTCCAGCGTCGTGGACTTGCCCGCGCCGTTCGCGCCGACCAGAGAGACGATCTCGCCCTCGTTGACCTCGAAGGAGATGCCCTTGACGGCGTGGATCGCACCGTAGTAGACGTTGATGTCCTGCACGGAAAGAATGGTATTCTCCGCCATACTCACGCCTCCTTCTTGCCGAGGTACGCCTCGATGACCACGGGATCGTTCTGGATCTCCTGCGCCGTGCCCTTGGCGATGATCTTGCCGAAGTTCACGACGGTGATATCCTCGCAGATGCCCATGACCAGTTTCATGTCATGCTCGATCAGCAGTACGGCGATGGAGAACGTGTCGCGGATCCTGCGGATGTTCTCCATCAGCTCCGCCGTCTCGGACGGGTTCATGCCCGCCGCCGGCTCGTCGAGCAGCAGGATCTTCGGCTCGGTCGCCAGCGCGCGGACGATCTCCAGACGGCGCTGTGCGCCGTAGGGGAGCGAGCCCGCCTTGGCGTCGGCAAGGTCCTGCATGTCGAAGATGCTCAGCAGCTCCATCGCACGCTCATGCGACCGCTTTTCCTCG
>JAFSXP010000091.1 GCA_017443965.1 Oscillospiraceae bacterium | reverse complement strand
CAGCAGATGATCGTTTCCAAACGACGCCGCAGAGTGCGTTAAAAGTGTTACCCATGTGCTTGGACAAAGTGTTACCCATGTCGGTCTTGACAGAGGTCGACGCGCCCTACAAACGCAGAGATTTGCAAGTCATGCTTCGCACCAATGGCTCCCTCTCCGAGGGAGCTGTCAGCGAAGCTGACTGAGGGAGTTACTCCCTCCGTCACGGCTTCGCCGTGCCACCTCCCTCACGGAGGGAGGCGTTGATTCCGGCGTCTGGCGTCTGACTACCGATTACCGGTTCAGCAGCCAGACGCCGGCGTTGAGATAGCCTGCGAACGCCACCCATACGAGATACGGGATCTGCAGATACGCCGCCGGTCGGTCGAGGCGGCGGAACGACAGCGTCATCGACAGGATGAAAATCCACATCACGATCAGCCACACCAGCGCGCCGAGATACGACTGCGCCCCGAAGAAGATGATGCTCCAGAAGAAGTTGAACGCCAACTGCACGAAGAACAGTGCGATCGCGCGTCTGCGCGGTCCGGAGACCGGCGTCAGCCACACGCGCGCCGCGCCGACGCCCATCAGCGCGTACAGGATCGCCCACACGATCGGGAACACGACGCCCGGCGGCGACAGCGGCGGCTTGACGAGCAGCTCGGCGTAGCGCTTCGTGCCCGTGCGCGTCAGCAGTCCCGACACCGCGCCGACGATTTCCGGCAGCGCGATCCAAAAGGCGTACGCCTTCCATTTTCGCCTTTTCATGGCAAACCCTCCCGTCTGCAATAGGGTATGCAGCCGGGAGGGTTTGTATACGCGGAGAGGAATTGCGCCTTGCGCAATTCCATTCACGGAGCGAAGCGAGACTGATGGTTAGAACCCCCTCCGTCTCGCCTTCGGCGAGCCACCTCCCCCGAAGGTGGAGGCTTTGCGACGCGTCAAGGATGCCGCGCCCTACAAACGCAGAGATTTGCAAGCCTGCGCCGTAGGGACGAGCATTGCTCGTCCGCGGCTGGCATTGAGTGAATAGTGAATAGGTGGCGCGAGGCTACGGCTCGCGCCGGCCCTGCGCGGAGGCGTAGGCGCGGACGAGGGTGCGGGCGAGGTCGAGCGGGTCCTCGTCCGGGGCAAGGCGCGCGCAGAGCATGGCGGCCTTGCCCGCCGAGAACGTCACCCTGCCGCGCAGTCCCTTCTGATTGCAGACCGCGCTGATCGCGGCGAAGTCCGTGACGTACGGCGTCAGCCACAGGCAGCCCTCGCGCTGCTTGATATCCGAGATCTGCGCGCGGCTTGCCTCGGCGCGCAGCAGCGCGACGTCGATCAGGTTGAGCACGCCCTTCGGCGGATCGCCGTAGCGGTCGACGATCTCGTCAAGCAGTTCTTCTGCGTCCGACTGCATGCGGACGAGCGCCATGCGGCGGTAGAGGTCCATCCGCTGCTCGGGCGACGGCACGTACTCCTGCGAGATATTCGCCGTCACCGTCAGGTCGGCGGTGCAGTCCGGCTCCTTCGGGCGCTCCTCGCCCTTTTCCTCGAGAACTGCGTCCTCCAAAAGCTTCAGATACATCTCGTAGCCGACTGAGATGATGTGCCCGGACTGCTCCGCGCCGAGCAGATCGCCCGCGCCGCGAATTTCAAGATCGCGCATGGCGATCTTGAAGCCGGAGCCGAACTCCGCGTATTCGCGGATCGCCTCGAGCCGCTTTTCCGCGACCTCCGAAAGCACCTTGCCGCAGCGGAACGTCAGGTACGCAAAGGCGTGGCGGCTGCTGCGCCCGACGCGGCCGCGCAGCTGATGGAGCTGCGCCAGTCCCATGCGGTCGGCGTCCTCGACGATCAGCGTGTTGACGTTCGGGATGTCGATGCCCGTCTCGATGATCGTGGTGCAGACCAGCACCTTGACCTCGCCGTCGACGACGCGCTGCATCACGTCGGAAAGTTGCTCCTCGTTCATTTTGCCGTGCGCCGCCGCGACCTCGACGCCGCCCAGCCGCTTTTTGATCGCGGCGGCGGTCTCCTCGATGTCGTCCGTGCGGTTGTGCAGATAGTACACCTGCCCGCCGCGCTCGAGTTCGCGTCGCATGGCGTCGTCCAGGATCGGCTCGGCGTACTCCAGCACGAACGTCTGCACGGGGTAGCGGTCCTGCGGCGGCTCTTCGATGGTGGACATATCGCGCAGGCCCGACAGCGCCATGTTGAGCGTCCGCGGGATCGGCGTCGCGGAGAGCGTCAGCACGTCCACGCCGACGGACATCTCCTTCAGGCGCTCTTTGTGGCTGACGCCGAAGCGCTGCTCCTCGTCCACGACGAGCAGCCCGAGATTTTTGAACTTGACGGTCTTCTGCAGCAGTTTGTGCGTGCCGATCACCAGATCGACCGAGCCGTTTTCCAGTCCCGCGAGCGTCTTTTTCACCTGCGCGGGCGTCTGGAAGCGGCTGAGCGCGCGAATTTCCACGGGGTAGCCGCGGAAGCGGCTGACCGCCGTGACATAATGCTGCTGCGCCAGCACGGTCGTCGGCACTAAAATCGCCGCCTGCTTGCCGTCGAGGATCGCCTTCATGATCGCGCGCATGGCGACCTCGGTCTTGCCGAAGCCGACGTCGCCGCACAGAAGCCGGTCCATCGGCGCGGGCGATTCCATGTCGCGCTTGACCTCCGCGATCGAGCGGAGCTGGTCGTCCGTCTCGGGGTACGGGAAGGCATCCTCGAATTCGCGCTGCCACGGCGTGTCCGCGGAAAAGGCGTAGCCGGGCAGCCGCAATCTCTGCGCGTAGAGCTGGATCAGCCCCGCCGCAAGGTCCTTCGCGGCGGACTTGGCTTTCGCCTTCGTCTTCTGCCAGGCGTCGCCGCTGAGTTTATTCAGGCGCACGGCGCCGCTGTCCTCGCCGCCGCCGATGTATTTCGTGATGACGCCGAGTTGCGTCGCCGGGATGAACAGCACGTCCGTGCCCTGATAGGCGATGCGGATATAGTCCTTGACCACGCCGTCCGTGCGAATTTGCTCGATGCCCGTGAAGCGCCCGATGCCGTAGCGCTCGTGCACCACGAGATCGCCCGGGTGCAGGTCGGTGTACGACTGCACGCGCTGTCCGGCGTTTTTCGGCTTGGCTTTCCGCGCGCGGCGCGTGGACTGCTCGGCAAGGAGCTGCCCCTCGGTCAGCACGGCGAGGCGCATCGTCGGGTATTCCAGCCCCGCGGGCAGCGCGCCGTCCGTCAGCACGACCTGCCCCGGCTCGGGGAGCGCTTCGAGCGTCTCCGCGATCGTCGACGGCAGCTCGCGGTCTGAGAGCGCGGTCTGCAAAATTTCCGCGCGGCGTCTGCCGCCGCACAGCACCAGCGTGCCGAAGCCCGCGGCGCGGTAGTGGCGGATGTCCTCCGCCGCCGAGTCCAGATTGCCGCCGTAGGACGGCAGTTGTTTGCAGGCGATCGATAAAAGCTCCTTCGGCGGGCGCGATTCGGGATAGCTCGCGGACAAAAACGCGTCCAAGTATGCGACGGGTCCCGTAAAGCCGCCGCAGAGCGCGTCGTACGGGCGCAGGAAGTCCGCGGTCTCGCCGTCGACCAGTCCCGCCTTCAGGCAACTCTCCAGTTCCAGCGCCAGATCGTCCGTCTGGCCCTTCGCCGCGCGGGCGACCGCGCCGTGCTCCATCAGGTACGCCGCGGCGTCCTTCGCCAGATAGTCCGCCGCGCACGCGAAAGAGGGGTAGATCAGCGCCATGTAGCGGTCCGCCGTCGGCAGAGAAAGCCCGCTGCGCAGGCGCTCCATGTCCGCCTCGATGGTCTCGATCAGTTTGCCGTTCGGCTTTTTGCGGCGCTTTTGCCGCGCGATGAGACCCGCCATGTCGGCGAGCAGCCCGTCCACGCCGTTCGGGTGCAGACCGGGCTGCGTCTCCGCCGCGGGCAGCACGACGGTCTCGTCGAGATTTTCCGTGCGGCGCTGCGTCGCGGGATCGAAGCGCCCCATGCAGTCGATCTCGTCGCCGAAAAACTCCACGCGCACCGGCAGATCGTCGGCGGGCGAGAAGATGTCCAGAATGCCGCCGCGCAGCGCGAACTGTCCCGCGCCCTCCACCAGATCGGTGCGGCGGTAGCCGGCGGCGGAGAGCTTTTTGAGAAGCTCCTCCGGCGGACAGAACGCGCCGGCTTTCAGGCGGATCGCCGCGCGGCGCAGCGTCTCGGGCGGGATCGTCCGCTGGCGCAGCGCGCCGACCGGCGCGATCAGGCACGGCAGCTCGCCGCAAGCCAGCGCGTACAGAAGCCGCAGGCGGCGGTGCTCCCAGCCGCGGCTGACCGCGGACGCGTCATACAGCGTCAGCTCGCGCCGCGGCAGGATCGGATATTCCTCGCCGAGAAACGATTTCAGTTCGCCGGCAAGACGGATCGCCGCCGTCTCGTCGCGGCAGACCAGCACCGCCGCGCCGTCCACGTCGCGCAGCAGCGACGCGGCAAGGTGCGTGGCGCAGAGCTGCGCCGCACCGCTGACGCCGACGGCGCCGCCCTTGGCAAGTTGTACCGCGAGGGTTTGATACTCCGGCAGTTCGCGCACGGCATGCAGCAGGACGTCCATGAAATCGCCTCCCTGTGGATAAGTCTGTGGATAATGTTGATAATTCGGTGTTATGTCACCATGTCGCAGCGGGGGTGTCGGAAAAACCGACACCCCCCTTGGGCATGTTTTTTATGGAAACGGCATCCGCAACTCCCTCCGCCTCATCGAAACACGCTCCGCTGTTTTCGCATTGCCGCAAGCGGCAACGCTCATGAGCGTCGCGGTTTCTCCTCTCCTCGCGTGTCCGCGGCGCGGGACACGCTTGGTAGAAATTGCCGCAGCCACCTCCCTCAAAGAGGGAGGCATTGGGTGCGAAGCGCGAAATCAGGCTCCCTCTTTGAGGGAGCTGTCACGGCGAAGCGCAAAATCAGGCTCCCTCCCTGAGGGAGCTGTCACGGCGAAGCCGTGACTGAGGGAGTAAAAAAGCGATTGCTTTATAAAGCTTCCGAAACTCCCTCCGTCTGCGGCTGACGCCGCAGCCACCTCCCTCAAAGAGGGAGGCGTCGGGCGATTGATGATCGTCCCTACGGGTGCGGTTACAGCCCGTTGAACTGCGCGGCGGCTTTTTCGCAGCCGTCACGCAGCACGACCTCGACCGCCTCAAGCGCGTGATCGCGCGCGGCGGAGATCGCCTTTTCCTCCTGCGCGGAGGGCTTCGACAGCACCCAGTCCGCCAGTTCGCAGTCCGGATGCGGCTTGTCGCCCACGCCGACCTTGATGCGCGGGAAGTCCTGACTGCCGAGCGCGGAGATGATCGACTTCAGCCCGTTGTGGCCGCCCGCCGAGCCCTCGGCGCGGATGCGGATCTTGCCGGGCGGCAGCGACACGTCGTCGAAGATCACAAGAATGCGCTCCGGCGGGATCTTGTAATACGCGGCTGCCGGCTGCACGGAAAGCCCCGAGGCGTTCATGAACGTCTGCGGCTTCATCAGCAGCGCCTTTTTGCCCGCGACGGTCGCCGTGGCGGTCAGCGCGCGAAAGCGCAGCCGCGTCAGCTTTACGCCGAGCTTCTCGGTCAGCGCGTCCATCACGCGAAAGCCGATGTTGTGCCGCGTGCGGTCGTACTCGCGCCCGGGATTGCCCAGCCCGACGACGAGCCACGCGACCGGTTGTCTGCCGAACATCAGAACAGCATCGACATCGACGACTCGTTGTACGTCCGCTGGATCGCCTCCGCGAACATCGGCGCGACGTCGATGACCTTGATCTTGCCGGTGGCGAGCGCCTCCTGGCTGACGGGCACGGTGTTGAGCAGCGCCAGCTCGACGATGGGGCTTTCCGTCAGCCGCGTCAGCGCGGGACCGGACAGCACGCCGTGCGTGGCGCAGGCGTAGACCTCGGTGGCGCCGCGCGCGCTGATCGCCTTCGCCGCGCCGACGAGCGAGCCTGCGGTGTCGACCATGTCGTCAAACAGGATGCACTTTTTGCCGTCGACGTCGCCGATGACGTTCATGACCTCGCTCATGTTCGCCTTTTCGCGGCGCTTGTCGACGATGGCGAGCCCCATGCCCATCTTGTTGGCAAAGGCGCGGGCGCGTGCGACGCTGCCCACGTCGGGCGAGACGACGATCATGTTTTCGGGATCGCTGAATTTCTCCAGATAGTATTTCACGAACACGGGATTGCCCAGCAGATTGTCCACGGGGATGTCGAAAAAGCCCTGGATCTGCGCGGCGTGGAGGTCCATCGTCAGCACACGGTCGGCGCCTGCGGCGACGATCATGTTCGCCACCAGCTTGGCGGAGATGGGATCGCGTCCCTTCGCCTTGCGGTCCTGCCGCGCATAGCCGAAGTACGGGAT
>JAFSXP010000090.1 GCA_017443965.1 Oscillospiraceae bacterium | reverse complement strand
GTCGGCGCCCTGCACCTTCTTCTTGGTGATATCCACGCCGTCAAAGATGATCGCGCCGCTCGTGGGCTGCTCCAGCAGGTTCAGACTGCGCAGGAACGTGGATTTGCCGCTGCCGGACGGTCCGATGACGACCATCACGTCGCCGCGGTTCACGTCCACGGTCACGCCGTCGAGCGCCTTGATCGCGCCTTTGTTGTAGTGCTTCTTCAGGTCGATGACCCGGATCAGACTATCTCTTTGTGCCACGGCTCATCCTCCTTTCGAAGAACGCGATGATCTTGGAGGTGGGATAGGTCAGGCAGAAATAGACGCAGGTCGCGATGATCAGCGGCTCCGCCACGCGGTAGATCGCGCCCTTGGTGGACGCCACCGCGTACATGATCTCCTGCACGCCGATGGTGTAGCAGATCGACGATTCCTTGATGACCGTGACGAACTCGTTCGCGATCGGCGGCAGGATATTTCGGATCGCCTGCGGCAGGATGATGTGGCGCAGGTTCTGCGCCTGTGTCAGACCCAGCGAACGCGCCGCCTCGGTCTGCCCGCCGTCGATGGACTGGATACCGGCGCGGATGATCTCGGAAAGATACGCGCCGGAGTTCAGCGACAGCGCCACGACGCCCGGCAGGAACCGCTCAAAGCGGATAAAGCCGAACAGCTTGAACGTGGGCAGCTGCACGTTGCCGAAGACGACGTAGTAGATGATGAACAGCTGCACCAGCATCGGCGTCGCGCGGAAGACCTCCACGTAGATCGACGCGAAGAGATTGAAGGGGTTGAATCTGCTGAGCCTCGTCAGCGCGCCCTGCTCGCGCAGGTGTCCGTCCTTCGTCAGCGCCAGCGAGCGGAAGGGGCGGATGTCCGAAAGGCGGAAGATCGCAAGGAACAGCGCAAGGATGAAGCCGAAGATAACGGTCAGCGCGGAGAGGGAGACCGTGCAGATCAGGCCCTCCTTGAACAGACCGATGTATTGCCATGTCTTTTCAAAACCGGCACGGGTGAACATAGCGGTAACTCCTTATAATTTCTCGTCTATATGACTTCCTCCCTGCGTTGGGCGCAGGGAGGAAGCAGGAAACTGTTTCGGTTGGGAACGGGGATCAGCCCACGGGCTGACCGTTCTCGTCCACCAGACCCTCGATGATGTTGCCGCCGGCAAGTTCGTTGGCGTCCGCAACGAACTGCGCCATGGAGCCGTCGGCGATCGCAGCGGCGATCGCTTCGTTGACGCCCTTCAGCAGGGTCTCATTGCCCTTGTAGACGCCGACGACAGAGCCTTCCGCGTCATAGGGCACGGGAAGGACGACGCACAGCTCGGGGTAGTTCTTGGCATAGGTCTCGGCAACGGCAGTCTCGATGTAGGCGCCGTCCAGCTTGCCGGAGATCAGCTCGGCGACGATGTCGGTGACCTTCGTCAGCTCCACGATGTCGGCGTCGGGGGAGTTCTCCTTGGCGAGGTCGACCTGGAT
Organism: Oscillospiraceae bacterium; assembly: GCA_017443965.1. Taxonomy (GTDB): domain Bacteria; phylum Bacillota; class Clostridia; order Oscillospirales; family Oscillospiraceae; genus RGIG3566. Next base: position 1,014 of record JAFSXP010000090.1, on the reverse strand, counting down.
GGAGCCGATCTGCGCGCCGATGGAATACTCAGCCTTGTTCGTGTCCTCCAGCGAGGCGAACTTGTCGGCGTTGGCCTGCGTGCAGACGAAGGACTGACCGCCGGTATAGAAGATGTCGGAGAAGTCCATGAACTCCTCGCGCTCGGGCTTCGGCGAATAACCCGACATGCCCAGGTCGACGGTCTTGTTCTGCAGCTCCATCAGCGTGCCGTCAAAGTCCATCGGGATCAGCTCGAGCTCAAGCCCCAGATAGTCGGCGATGTACTGCGCCAGCGCCAGCTCAAAGCCGGCGAGCGTCGCCTTGCCGTTTTCGTCAACGGCATAGAACTCGTACGGCGCGAAGTCCGGGCTGGTGGCGACGGTCAGCACGCCCGGCGTGAGCGTCTCGATAGCCGGAGCTTCCGGCTCGGCGGGCTCGGCGGGAGCAGCGGGCTCCGCGGTCTCCGTCGTCTCGGCGGGAGCAGCGGTCTCGGGCTCGGTGGTGGTTTCGGTGGTGCCGCAGGCGGCCAGAGCAAAGACCAGCGTCAGCGCCAGCAGCATGGCGATCAGTTTTTTCATTTCAGAATGCCTCCTCATTTGTTTACGTCCCTTGTCGGGACTAAGCGTAAATGAATTATATTCCGAATAATATTAAAATGCAAGCATAAAAATCAATAGGGATTACCAAAATAACCGTGGCTTGTTTGTTCAGGATAGACAAAAATGCATAATAATGGCAAAAATATACAGAATATTATTCATTTCTTCTGTATATTCATGCTTTCGGAGGGCGGTACAGGCACTCGCGCAGACCGATCAGCAGCAGAAATCCGCCGAAGATGCGGCGCAGCAGCTCGGGCGGTATCGCGGTCGCCAGCCACGCGCCGCATGCGGCGGCGGCGCAGCCGCAGAGCGCTGCGGGCAGCACCGCGCGCTTTTCGATCTGCCCGTTTTTGAAATGGAACGGCAGCGCACCCAGCGCGGTGGGCAGGAAATAGAGCAGATTATAAAACTGCGCCGTCTGCTGTTCGACGC
>JAFSXP010000089.1 GCA_017443965.1 Oscillospiraceae bacterium | reverse complement strand
GTCATTGCGGCGGTGCTGGCGAGCAAGGGCGGCTTCATGGCGGCGCTGGACGGTCTGGCGCGCGTCGAGGACGCGAGCGTCTCCACGACGCCCGGCGTCTTTGCCAGCTTCTTCGGACCGGACCCGCTGAACCTGCTCGGCGTCGTGATCCTCACGTCGCTCGGCACGTGGGGACTGCCGCAGATGGTGCAGAAATACTACGCCATCCGAAACGAGGGCGCCATCAGCAAGGGCACGATCATCTCCACGTTCTTCGCGGTGGTCGTCGCCGGCGGCTGCTACTTCCTCGGCGGCTTCGGACGGCTGTTCTCCGATAAGATCGACATCGCTGCAAACGGCTTCGATTCCGTCGTGCCGACGATGCTCGCGGATCTGCCCGTCGTGCTGATCGCCATTGTCGTGGTGCTGGTCATGTCGGCGTCGATGTCCACGCTGTCGTCGCTGGTGCTGACGTCCAGCTCCACGCTGACGCTCGATTTCCTGAAAGATTTGGGCAAAAAAGAGATGAGCGAAAAGAAGCAGCTTTTCATCATGCGGCTGCTGATCGTGGTCTTCATCGCCATCAGCGTCGTCATCGCGATCCTGCAGTACAACGCGAACGTCACGTTCATCGCGCAGTTGATGGGCGTCAGCTGGGGCGCTCTAGCGGGCGCGTTTTTGGCGCCGTTCCTGTACGGGCTTTACTGGAAGCGCACCACGAAGATCGCCTGCTGGGTGAACTTCCTGTTTTCCACCGCGGTGATGGTGCTGAACATCTTCTTCCGCCCGTCGTTCCCCGCGATCTTGCAGTCGCCGATCAACGCCGGCGCGTTCTGCATGCTGGCGGGACTCGTCATCGTGCCGGTCGTCAGCGCGTTCACGAAGCCGCCGAAGAAAGAGTTTGTCGAGGGCGTGTTCTCGTGCTATAATAAAACCGTTACCGTGCCGGTCTCGCAGTCGATCGGCAACTCCGGGGAAACAAAGGACTGATCCGTTTGAAACAACTGATGCTCGGCAACGAAGCCGTTGCCCGCGGTCTGTACGAGGCAGGCTGCCGGTTCGTGTCCAGCTATCCCGGCACGCCCAGCACCGAGATCACCGAGTGCGCCGCGAAATATCCCGAGATCTACGCCGAAGGGGCGCCGAACGAGATGGTTGCCATGGAATCGGCGTTCGGCGCGTCGCTCGCCGGAAACCGCAGCTTCTGCGCGCAGAAGCACGTCGGTCTGAACGTCGCTGCCGATCCGCTGTTCACCACCTCCTATGAGGGCGTGAACGCCGGCATGGTCGTCGCCGTGGCGGACGATCCGGGCATGCACTCTTCGCAGAACGAGCAGGACTCCCGGCACTACGCCCGCGCGGCGAAGCTGCCGATGCTCGAGCCGTCGAACAGCGCGGAGGCGCTGGCGTTCACCAAGCTGGCGTTTGAACTCAGCGAAAAGTACGATACGCCCGTCATGCTCAAAATGTGCACCCGCGTGGCGCACAGCCAGAGCGTGGCGGAGACGGCGGAGCGGGCGGAAGTCCCCGTGAAGCCGTACCGGAAGGACAGCGAAAAATACGTCATGAGGCCGCGGCAGGCGCGTGCGCGCCACATCGTGGTGGAAAAGCGCCTGCTGGAGCTGACCGCGCTCGCCGAGACGGCGGACTTCAACCGCGTCGAGGAAGGCGTCGATCACACCACCGGCATCGTCACCTCCTCAACGTGCTACCAGTACGTCAAGGAGGTCTGCGGCGACCGCTGGCCCGTGCTGAAGCTCGGCATGATCTGGCCGCTGCCGCCGCAGAAGCTCAAGACGTTTGCCGCCTCGGTCGACCGGCTCGTCGTCGTTGAGGAGCTGGACAGCTTCATCGAGGCGTTCTGCCGCGAGATCGGGCTTTCGCCCGTCGGCAAGGAGCTGTTCCCGCCGCTCGGCGAGTACAGCCAGACCGTCATCGCGGAAAAGCTGGGGATCGCGCACGGGCAGGGCAGGGCGCTTTCGG
>JAFSXP010000088.1 GCA_017443965.1 Oscillospiraceae bacterium | reverse complement strand
ACGTCGCCGGCATCTCCGCCGCCGAGGACGCGTGCGATCTGTTTTCGCAGGTGGAGTTCCCCGTGGAGGAGTTCTTCCCCGCCGACCTGCCCGCCTGCACCGATCCCGCAAAGAGCTGCAACCGCTGCAAGGCGGGCTACCAGACCGCGTAAAGCGCACAAAAAATCACCCATGCGGTGCATGGGTGATTTTTCAGTGTTTTACAGCTCGAACGCCGTGTCCGTCTCGAAGAAGTACAGCAGCTTGCGTTTGACCGGTTTCTCGAAGATGCGCGAAAGCGCCAACGCGTAGGTCTCGAGCTGCGGGCGGTACAGCTCGGCGCGTTCCGCCTCGCCGCCTTTTCGGATGCGGTCTGTTTTGAAGTCGACGACCGTCAGACCGTCGGGCTCGTCGAGAAAACAGTCGACGACGCCCTGCAGCATGATCGGCTCGTCCGGCGCGCCGGGCAGAAGCTCCGCCGCGCTGACGGGCAGCGAGAATTTGAACTCGCGCCGCACGCCCGTCTCCGCGCAGACGGCTTTGCCCAGCTCGGACGTGAAGAAGCGCACGATGCGCGCGGGATCGACGCACTGCGCCTGCTCGTCCGATAAAAACGCCTTGTCGACGAGCCGCGCAAGCTCGCCTGAAACGCCCTGCTCGTCGCGGCAGGCGGCGAAATCGCAGAACTGCATGAAGCGGTGCGTCGCGGTGCCCTGCTCGGTCGGGGAAAGCCCGACGTAATTTTCGCGGCGGATCCGCGGCGGGCTGCGGCGCAGAAGCTGCTGCGCCAGCTCGGCGCTCTCTTCCTCGCGGGCGCTGCCCTTGAGCTGCGTCGCCGTCAGCTTGGCGGGGATGCGCGACGCGGCGTCGTAGGCGTAGGTGTGATCGATGCAGCTTGCGTCGATCTTCGGCGGCGCCGTCTGCTCCGTCTGCTTTGCCGCGCCCGCGTTCTGCGACAGCGGACGGTGCAGCTCGACGTACCACGGATCGCCCTTCTGGTCCTCGCACGGCGTCGGACGGTCGAACAGCGCCTTCGCCTCGGGACGCAGCGCCGCGGCAAGCAGGATCCAGTCGCCGATGCACCACGCCGAGCCCGACACGGCGGGCGGCACGGTCTTGCTCGCGCCCTCCGCGGCGAATTTCAGTCTGGATGGCAGCTTCGCGGAGGTGTAGACCATGATCAGCCGCTGCATCGCGCGCGTCATGCCGACGTACAGGATGCGCATCTCCTCGGACAGCATTGCGCGGCGCAGCTCGAACCGGATCGCGTTTTTCGCCACGCCGGGATAATGCGTCATCATGGTGCGGTCGATCACGTTGCAGCCCGCGTACAGCTTGGGATCGAACAGCACCGGCTTTTTGAGGTCCTCGTCGTTGAACTTGCGGGACAGATCGCACAAAAAGACGATCGGATACTCCAGCCCCTTGGATTTGTGGATGGAGAGGATCTTCACCGCGCCGGTGCGCTCCGCCGCGGACGATTTGACGCCGACGTCGCGCAGCCGCTCAACGTAGCGCAGGAAGCTGCCGAGATCGGCGGCGCCCGCCTTCTTCGCCTGCTGCGCCAATTCGGCATAGCGCCGCAGGTTCAGCGTGCGGACGGCGCCGCCCTTCATGGCGCCAAACACCGTGAAGAAGCCCAGCGTATCGCACACATAGTCCAGAAAATCCGTCAGACGCATCCACAGGCTTCGCGCGCGAAGCTCGTCCAGCCGCCGCAAAAACGCTTCGTACTTCTCATGCCCCGGCGCGTACGCCGTCAGATCGTCATACAGGTCGGTATCCCGCGCGTCCGTATGCACCCGCGCCAGCTCGTCCGCCGTGAAGCCGCCGATGGGACTTGCCATCGCCGTCGCCAGCGGGATATCCTGATGCGGATTGCGGACAAGCTGCAGATACGCCGTCAGCGTGGCGATCTCCGTGGAATCGAAGATGTTGCTGTCGTGCTCGCACACGGCGGCGATCCCGTTTTTCTTCAGAATGTCCTGAAACAGAGGACCGGGACGCGCGACCGAGCGCAGCAGGATCGCGATGTCGTCCGGCTGCACGGGGCGCGTTTCGCCGCTGCGGTCGGTGACGGTATGCGTGCCGTCCAGAAGCTGCCGGATGCGCCGCGCGACAAAGCGCGCCTCGACCTCCAGCTTCTCGGGGCTGTCGTCGTCGTTTTCCTCGTCATCGTCGTCCGCCGTATAGGTCTGCTGCGTCTGCTGATCCGACGTGTCGATGCAGTGCAGCTCGACGCCGCACTCCGCCTGCGTGGGATATTCATCCCGCACGCGCAGGGATTCCTCTTCGTCGTATTTGTAGTCGCCGACCTCCCTGGACATACAGGTCTCGAACACCTGATTGACCGCGTCGATGATCTGCGGCGCCGAGCGGAAATTGGTCGGCAGCACGATCTTGCGCGGCACGTCGGAGCCGTCGTTTTCGCGCTTTTGATAGTGATCGTATTTATCGAGGAATATCTGCGGATCGGCGAGGCGGAAGCGGTAGATCGACTGCTTGACGTCGCCGACCATAAAGAGCTTTCTGCCGCCGTCGGAGACCGCGCGGTAGATCTCATCCTGCACCGGACTGCTGTCCTGATACTCGTCGACCATGACCTCGCGGAACCGCGCCGACAGCTCTCTCGCCGCCGCCGTGGGCGCACCACCGCGGTCGGTCAGCAGCCTGACCGCCTCGTGCTCGAGATCGGAGAAGTCCAGCACGCGGCGCTGCCGCTTCAGACGGCTGTACGCCGCCGTGAAGCGCTCGATCAGCTCGACCAGCCCCTCCAGCGTCTTGCCGGTGCCGCGCAGCTCACAGAGCGCCGCGCCGCTGTCCATGGAGAAGACCTCCAGCAGCTTTTTTACGCCTTCTTTATAGGAATCCCGAAGCTCGGCGATCCGCTCCTTTTCCTCCGGACACGGGCAGTTTTTGTACGTCGGGATCCGCTCGAACTTCCGTTCGCGCAGCGCATAGACCTCGTCCCAGCTCTTTGCGTCGGCAAACGCCTGCAGCAGCCCGAGGTCCTCCGTCAGCCGCGCTATGTAAAGATCCAGCAGCGGATCCTCCTCCGCCATGCAGAGCGCCTTTTTGCACCGTTCGATGAGCGCCTCCGTCTGCGACGCGCGCCAGCTTTGCAGCCGCTCGCCCCACGGCGTTTCGTCGACGCTCGCGTACTGCGACGCGTCGACGGCGGCGCGGCATTCGCGCAGCCAGTCCGACGGACGCGCGTGGCACTGCGTCTTGCGGTACGCGTCCAGGATCATTTCCGCGGTCTTCCTGTCGTCACGTCCGCCGCCGAGCGTGGCGAAAAACGCGCCGAGCGCTTCGTTTTGCGCCATGTCGCGGTACGCCTCGTCCAGCGTCTGCTCCATCGCCTTGTCCTGCAGGACGCCGCATTCCGTCTCGTCGGCGACGCGGAAATCCGCCGGAACATCCTCCGTCAGATAGGCGTATTCGCGCAGGATATTCGCGCAGAACGCGTGCACGGTGGAGATCTGCGCCAGATACAGCTGCGTCAGCTGACGCCGCAGATGCGCGTTATCCTCGCCGAGGGCAAGGCGTGCGGCGATCTCCTTGGCGATCTTTTCGCGCAGCTCCGCCGCCGCCGCCTCGGTGAAGGTGATGATCAAAAACTGCTGCAGATCGCAGTCCGGCTCCTCGCATACACGCTTGAGAAGCCGCTCGACCAGCACGCGCGTCTTTCCGGAGCCCGCCGCCGCGCTGACCAGCAGCGCGCCGCCGCGATGGTCGACGACCTCGCGTTGAGCGGGGATCAGTTCATTTTTTCCCATGCTCTTCCTCCCACTTTGTCAGCTCCTCAAAGAACGCCGCAACGCCGATGGTGTGCAGCGGGCGCTCGTTGATCTTCGCAAAGTCCTTCTGGCACACGTCGCGGAAATCGCAGTAGGTGCACGAGCCCTTCTCGCCGCGGATGATCGGATCGGGCATGACGTCGCCCGACGCGATGCCGTCCGCGATCTGCCGGAGCTTGTCGAACACGTACCGCTCCAGCAGCGCGAACTGTTCGCCGGTGGCGGTGTTGCGCGTTTTTTTGGTGATCGGCAGATACTGCGGACTGTCCTCATAACGCTCCATCGCCGCGATCAGATCGTCGCTTTCGCGGATCAGTCCCTTACGGCGGTGCGCCTTGATCTGTTCGCGCTTCGCCTCGTCGGCGGTCGGGCGTTTTTTCAGCGACGCCGTATCCTGCCGCGCCGGCATATACAGCACGCCCGCAGGCTCCGGCACGGCGCCGATCAGCGTTTCGCCGCCGCGGTGCAGCGCGAACAGGTAGATCAGCATCTGCATGCCGTGCCCCTTCGTGATCTCGGCGTAGTCGAAGTCCTTCTTGCCGGTCTTGTAGTCGACGACGCGCACAAACGTCCTGCCGCCGCCGCGGTAAAGATCGACGCGGTCGACGTAGCCGCGCACCTTGCAGACGCCGCGCCCGCCCTCCGTGCGGATCGCCGGCAGATCGCCGCCGTCGTCGAAGTGCAGCTCGCAGTACGCCGGCTCGAAATCCGAGACGCGCAGCTCCTCCGCAAGATCGCGCACGATCGCCAGCGTCTCGGCGCGGTTGCGCGAAAACGTTCCGGCGAAGCGCTCGTCCTTGGTTTTGAGCGCGGCAAGCTCCCGGTCGGCATACACATCCGCGCAGGTCTCCGCGATCGCGAGAACGTCGTCGAGCGGCACGGTATGGAAGCCGCCGCGCGCCATGACCTCGCGCACGGTGTTCTCCAGCACGTCGTGGACGAACGTGCCGAACTGCGAGGCGTCGAAGCGGATCTCCCCGCGCGGTTTCGCGTTGATGCCGTATTTCAGGAAATAGGCAAAGCGGCAGCCCGTGAAGACGTCCACCTGCGACGCAGAAAGGCGGAATTCATCGCCGTACAGCCTGCGCACGGTCTGCTCCGACAGTGCGCCGAACGTGTAGCCGCGGCGCTTTTCCAGCTCGCGCAGGCAGGGCGCGAGCGACGCGTCGGAAGACGCAAGATCGCTCTGCAGCAGCACCGACGCCGCCTCCGCCGCGCTGAGCGGCATCAGCGCGTCGTCCGCGCCCGGCAGGTCGCCTCCCCCCGCGATGCGGCGCGTCAAAAACGACGGCGCGGTATCGGCGCAGTAGAGCGCCAGCGAGCGCGTCGCCGAGCGGACGGTCTGATAAAGACCGCCGAGCTCGCGCTCCATGGCGTCCGCGCGGTCCGGCGCGAGCGTCAGTCCGCCGCTCAAGAGCTTTGCGCGTTCCGCCTCGGTAAAGACGCCGGACTGCGGCGCGCTCGACGGAAAATGCCCGTCGTCCGCGTCGAGGATCATCAGGTGCGGCACCGCCCTGCCGCGCAGGTTCGCCGCCGTGCCGACGGAGAGCTGATCCGCCGCCGCGGGGATCGCGCCGATCGTGCAGCCGGCGATCAGCTTTTCGAGAAGGCGGCAGAACTCGTCCGGCGTGCGGACGCAGTCGCGCAGGATCAGATCCATCTGCCCGAGCGCGCCGAGCAGGATCTCGCAGATCTGCGCATACTGCTGCGCCAGCAGGAATTCACCCGACGCGTAGAACGCGTCGGCATACGATTGCATCTGCTCAAAGAAGCCGGAGTCGTGCAAAAACGCCGTGACCGCCGCCGTCATCGCGCCGACGGTCTTTGCCTGCGAGACCGCGCTCTTCAGCTTGAGAAGCGGCGTCACAGCCGTCTCGCGCCATTGGTTGAGCTCGGCGAGCAGCGCGGTATCGCGGTCGGTGAACACGTCCGACAGCTCGCGCGGGTGATCCGTCCATTCGTGCGTCCACATCGCGCCGCCGATATTCCACAGGATCGCGTAATTCTCCAGCCGGTCGCAGGCGTCCGCCGAAAGCGGCGTGACGCCGGATCTCAAGTAGTCGATCACGTCGTCGCGCGCGAGATCGGAGGTGACGCAGCGCAGCGCCGTCAGCACCGCGCGGGCGCCGCCGTGCTCGGTGACGGGCTCACGTCCCGAGACGAAGTACGGCAGCTCGGCGCGGCGAAGCGCCGCCTCGAGCACGGGCAGCGTCCCGTCGCTCTGACAGGCAATCGCGATGTCGCGGCAGCGCGCGCCTTCGCGCAGAAGCGCACGCACGCGGCGCACCGCCGCGCGGCACATCCCGTCGCGGTCCGCCGCGCGCATACAGACGACGTTCGGCGTCTTGCCACACGCGGGAGCGGGCTTCGCCTGCGAGACGTTTTTCTGCGCGAGAAGAAGATCCGGCGGCACGCTTTCGTCGAAGCCGAGCGTCTCGGTCTCCACGGGGACGTTCGCCGCCGCGCAGAAGCTTTTCAGCGCACGCGCCGTATTCGCCGCGGACGGGAACACCTCCGCGCCGCAGGACGTCTCGTGCGGCAGCGCGATCGTCACGCTGTCCGCAGACAGGATCAGCTGCTCGACGATCTGCTGCTCGAGCGCCGTGAAATCGGTAAAGCCGTTGACGAACACCGAGCGTCCCTCGGCAAAATCCTCGCGTGAGAGCGTCTCGGCGAGGTTCTTCAGCCGCAGCGACGGGTCGTGCGCCTGCGTGCAGACGGCGTGGTAGCTCTCGAGAAGCAGCGACAGCTCCTCCAGCTTCTGCGCGAACTGCCCGCTCTCGCGCGCGGACGCGAGGCGCAGCGCCTCCGGCGTGACGTTATAGTTGCCGAACTCGTCGATGGCGAGCAGGAGCTGTTCGAGAAATTCCGTCTTCTTGCACACGCCGGCGTACAGCTTGATGCGGCTGAGCACCTGGTCGACCGCCTGCGCCGCCGCCAAAAGTCTTCCGCCGCGGTCGAGCCAGCGGTTCGCCGCGCCGCCGCACGCGCACTCCACACGGTCGGCAAGGCGCGAAAAGCTCAGCACCTCGGCGCAGCGGCTGACCGTGTCGCCGCCGAGCCGGCAGAGCGTCCGCTCCGCCTCAAACGAGTACTGCTCCGGCACAAGCAGGATCAGCCCGTCCTCGCCCGCCGCGATCGCGTCCAGCAGACGGCGCAGCAGCGCATCGGTATTCACCTTGTGGTCAGGTCCGCGAATAATCCGCAGCAAATCCATCACCGCTTTTCTCTTTTTTTGACAGTATAACACAAAACGGGTACAAAAAAAAGGACACGTTTTCGTGTCCTTTCAAAACAGAAGATCGAGTATTCTGAACCGCAGCTTCACCGCGGGTGTGTCCTGCGTGATCAGCGCGATCTCCCCCGCCGTCAAGCCGCCGTCCGCCGCCGCGGACGGCACCGACGCGGACGGCACGGCGCAGAGCGTCGGATAGACCACGCACCACCAGTTGTGCCCCTCGCCCGCGCCGATCCGCGCCTCAAGCGTCAGGTAGTCCCCCGCCGGCAGCGCGAAGCTGCCGTAATCGCGGGCGGGACAGCGCGTTTCGCCGAACGTCAGCGTCAGCGCCTCGCCGTCCGGCAGCGCCTCACGCCCCGCCGCCTCCAGCGCGTCGAGATGATCGCGCAGCCACGCCGACGCCTCGTCGCGGGTCTGCCAATCCTGCGCGGAGACGACCGCCAGCAGACGGTCGCGCACGGCAAGCTTGCGCGTCTGATCGTCCGCGCTGTCGGACGCGGCGACGACGCGCAGACGGATCAGCTTTTCGCCGAGCCGCGCCTGCTCCCGTGCCGCCGCTGACAAAATGAGGCACAGCGTGCCCGCGAGGAGCAAAAGGAGAATGATGATTTTTCGCATAAAAAACACCGCCCTAAGGTGAGGGGCGTCGAACCCCTGTCGGTTTTCGCGGGCTGGATTCCGCCCGTACTGCGTTAGTCGGCTTGGCAATACGCAAAGTATTACCTGCGCCGACTGCCTTGTCCGGACAAAATCCCGCTCCGTAAAAACTGCTTTGCACCTGTGGGCGAGCAATGATCGAGGGATTTCGTTCCCAACGAGCGCAGATGGGCCGTTGCCCTTCAAGCGAGGCGGGGGCGAAATCACCAAACAGGGCCGCCCACAGGCGGCAAGGGTTCGGCACCCCTCACCTTACAAAAGCATAGACGGTATTTTCGATTCTTATACGTTCGTCGCCTTGAAGGCGGGCACGCCGCAGCCGTTCAGCACCTCGACCGCCTTATCCGCCGCGGCTTCGTCCGTGAACACCCCGAACTCCACGCAGCCGGTGCCCGTCAGCCGCGCCGCCATGGCGCCGACGAGGTTCAGCGTATCGCGCAGCACGCGCGGCAAGGGATTCTCGCGGTCCAAAACCGGCTCGAAGACGTTCGCCATGCAGCCGCAGAGCGCGGCAAGATCGCCGTCTTTCAGCGCGGCGATCGCGGCGTCCGTGTCGGGATGTTCGATCTCCCCGAATTCGTCGAGCGCGCGGTACAGTTCGGGCGTGGAGACGGAGGACGCCGGATCCGCCAGCACGAAAAAGCAGTCGGGCATCGGCGGCAGCCGCGTCAGTATTTCGCCGCGTCCCTCCGCCAGCGCCGTGCCGCCGAGCAGGCAGAACGGCACGTCGCTGCCGACCGACAGACCCACGGCGGACAGCGTGGCGTCGTCAAGCGGGTTGCCGTACAGATCGTTGAGCGCGTGCAGCGTCGCCGCCGCGTCCGCACTGCCGCCCGCCATGCCGCCTCCGACGGGGATGCGCTTTTTGATGGTGACCGTCAGCCCGTTCGGATCGCCGCCGGTGCGGTCGAAGAACGCCCGCGCCGCACGGAGAGCGAGATTGCTCTCATCCGCGCAGACGGCGCATTCGCATACCCACGCGCCGCCCGTCTCGACGGAGACGGTCACGTCGTCGCATAAAGACACGGTCTGCATCACCGTGCGCAGGTCGTGGTAGCCGTCGTCGCGCTTGCCCAGCACGTCGAGCGTGAGATTGAGTTTTCCGTACGCCTTTCGGCTGACCGTCCTCATCGGATTTTCCTTGCTTCCAGATAGTAGCGCTTTTCGCGCGCGTGTCCCATCGAGAACGTCTTGCGCGGCAGCGCGCCGTCCGCGATCACGCCGCGGAAGAGCTGGCTCTTCTCCATCGCGGGCAGCAGGAAGCCGATGGCGCCGTCCTGCGAGGCAAGAGCGAGCAGCGCGTCGTCGTCATGGATATAGTCGATCTCGCCGCCGTTTGCCTTGAGATACTCGTCGAGAAACGCCTGCAAAACGCCGACGGCGAGCTGTCCCTTCGCGCGGTCGAGATACACCGTGCCGCTCTTTTTGCCCGCCTGCCAGCGCACGGGATAGCCGCCGTCCGCGCAGACGGCTTTGAGCGCACCCAGCAGCTTTTCGGGATCGGCGCCCGTGATGACGCGGTGGATCGGCTCGAAGACCTGCGCGTCGTCGTGGATGTTCTCCAGCTCGACCAGCGCATAGCGCGCGGGGCCGTTCGCCGCCGCGGGATCGGCTTTCTTCTGCTCCTCGTAGCAGCTCTTCGCCGTGGCGAGCGAGTGATTGCCGTCGCCGACCGCGAAGATCATCGGCGTGCCGGGGATGTCGGTGTACTTCCCCGCCGCGCCGGCGCTGTACGCGGTCAGCCGCGCATCGAACGATTTCGCCGCGTCGCCCTGCACGAGCCGCCCCGTGATGTGACCGCCGCCCTCCATCAGATCGAAGTCGTAGAGCTTCGGCAGCGTGTCCTTCGCGGCGGTGATCGGCTCGATCAGCGTCTTTTCGTGGTCGTCGCACAGCAGCAGGATATGCGGCAGCTCGATGGGCGCTTCGCGCCGTACGCGCTGACGCGGCGGGATGCGCTCGACCACCGTGCGCTCGGTCGCGCGGATGGCGGACGTCGAACCGGCGGCGTAGTCGTACGCCTCCAGATCGACCATGCCGACCAGTCCCTTGCGCACCGTGCCGTTTTCCAGCGTGCGTTCGACGTAGATATACGCGTCGGGATACGCAGTGAACACACCGTCACGAAGATAGCGGCGCATCGTCTCGTTGATGATCGCGGTATGCTCCTGCTCGCGCGGGGTGCCGAGTTCGACCTCGGGCAGCACCAGCTGCAGCGTGGACGGGCTGCCCTGCGCGGTCTCGGCGACGCGCTGCCAGTACGCCGGATCGGACGTGAACTGGTCGCAGGCGATGACCGCCCATTTTTTCATATCGACGTCATGCGGAAGCAAAATTTCCGCGCTTCTGAATACGTTCATGGTATCCTCTCCTTTCATTCTGCAAGCATTATACTATGCCGGAACCGTAAAAGCAAAATAATTTTCCGAAAACGGCACAAACTAGAACGACCGAAATCATAAGGAGGGATTTCTTTGGATACCGTCGCTCTGATCCTCACGACCATCGGCGCGATCAACTGGGGACTGGTCGGTTTCGCAAAATTCGATCTTGTGGCGTGGATCTTCGGCGGGCAGACCGCCGTGCTGAGCCGCATCGTCTACGCGCTGGTCGGGCTTGCGGGGCTTTGGTGCATCAGCATCCTCTGGCGCAGGGCCGCAAACCGAGACTGAAAAAACGCTCCGAGATCTCTCGGAGCGTTTTTTATTATGTTCAGAAACTGCAGCGGACGATGCACTTGTAGCTTGCGCCGTTATAGGCGCCGGTGACCGTCGCCATGCCCGGTCCGACCGCCGTGACCTTGCCGCTGTCGCTGACCGACGCGACCGCGCCGTTGGAGGTCGACCACGACACGCCGGAAACGCGGCTGTCGCCGTCCCACAGCGAGACGGTGAACGTTTCGCCCTCGGTTTTGAGCGTGACGTCCTCCAGGCTGATGTGGACGCTGCCGGTCGTCTGCGCGGGCTGCTGCTCGGCGGGCGCGGACGGCGCCTCGAACTTACAGCGCGCGACCGCCTTGAGCTCCTTGTCGCCCACGCGCGCGGTGATGGTCGCCATGCCGGGCGCCACCGCCGTGACCTTGCCGCCGTCCACAGAGGCGACCGTCGGATCGGACGACGACCAGACGACCGTCGCGCCGTCCGCGCCGTCCACGGTCAGCTTCGTCGTTTCGCCGACCTGGAAGAACGTGAAATCGGTGTTGGAGAGCTTCATATCGCCGGACGGCTGCGCCGTCGTATCCGGCTGCGGTTCGGGCTGCGTCGTGTCGGGAGCGGGCGTATCCTGGACGGGATCGGGCGTCGCCGCCGTAAAGAGGCACGTCACGCGGACGCTGGCGGCATATTCGCCGCAGGTGACGGTGATCTCGGTCTCGCCTTCGCCGAGCGACGTGACCTCGCCCTCGGGGCTGACGGTCACAACGCCGGGATCGGCGACCTCGCACAGAAGCTCCTCGGTGCAGTTTGCCGGCTTGACCGTGATGGTCAGCATCTGCTTCTGCCCGCCGTTTGTGAAGTTGATCGTCTCCGGCGTGACCGACACGCCCGTACAGGCGATCGGCTCGTCCGTCTCGGGCAGAGAGACCGTGGTCTCATCCGCGGGCTTCGGCAAAATTGACACCAGACCGAGCGATTCCAAGATGAACAGCGCGCCCGCGATCACCGCAAGCGCCAGCACGATGCACAGGATCGTGGAAAAAGCGCCGCCCTTTTTGGCAGGGTTCTTCTTTTGCTGCTTTTTGACGGCTTTCTCATCGCGGCGGGATCTCTTCGGCTCCTCGGTCTGCGGCTCCTCGCGCAGCGCAACGGGGACCTCGTCGACCTCCTCCGGCTCCGTCTCGGTCTGACCGCACAGCGGGCAGCGCTCGTCGGTCTCGGGGTATTTCGTCCCGCAGTAATAGCAGGTCTTCATTTTCATATCTTCCAAAGGACTGACCTCCTTACATATACTGCGAATAGTATATCACATTCTTCGACAATTGCCAACAGCGAAAAGCGCAAGAAAGGCGAAGAGTTTTTTGGGCAAAAACACGAAAAGACCGACCGCGACGCGGCCGGTCTTTTCGTATGCGCTTACTCGGTGCCGAGCACGAGGATCGTGAGCGTGTCGCGGTCGAGACCGAAGGTCTCCGCCTCGCTGCCCTGCCCGCGCACCATGATGCTGTAGCTGAAATTGTCGGACAGCCAGATCGCCTTCGCCGCTCTGCCCTCTGTGTTGCCGGAGCAGGTGACCTGCCAGTCGCCGACGTCCTCCGTCCAGGTGAACTTGTACTCGTTGTAGTCGCCGGAGACGTCCTTCGTGTCCTGCTTCAGCCCCTTGCGGATCGTCAGTTCGGGCACGCCCACGAAGCCGTCCGCCTCGGCGATGCCCTTCATGCAGCGGAACGCCGTCCAGTTGACGGGGCCGATGGGCGTTTCTGTATTCTCCGCGGGCAGCTTGAAGTACCCGACGCCCGCGCCGTCCGCGGCGTCCTGCGCCGTCTTGACGTCCGTCCACGGATTCACCATGCCGGGGCCGTCGACAACCTCGCCGCAAGCCGCCAGCGCAAGCGCCAAAACGACTGCCAGCGCGATCGCGATGATCTTTTTCATGATTCGTACTCCTT
>JAFSXP010000087.1 GCA_017443965.1 Oscillospiraceae bacterium | reverse complement strand
TTTCGTCAAGACAAAGCACAAAATGCGGGCAATCCTGTCGGATTACCCGCATTTTTAATGCAGTATTGGCGGAAAAGGGCGGCTCAAAACCTGTTGTCTCCCTATGTGAGGGCGCCCAACCGGAGGCCGCCGTTTTTAGTTGTGATTAATTTTCCTGTCATTCTGAGGAGCAAAGCGACGAAGAATCTTCGCGCTCAAGGGAGGCTTTTTCGCTGCGGCGGGACGGAGGGCGGCGGGGTGTGGGCACCCCGCCCTACGCGAAAAACGAGCGATCACGCCGTAGGGCGGCATGCCCACATGCCGCCGTAAACTGCCTGCCATGTCGCGGTGCGAGGATCCTTCGCTGCGCTCAGGATGACAGACGGAGGGACACGACGATCGTTTTTTATTTGCGTTTTCGGCGCATATGCGGTATGATGACGGAGGAAATACGGGGAAAGGGTGTTTGTGCATGGAGAACAATCCGAAATTTGCCGCCCGCGCGGAAAAGCCGGTGCTGCCCGAGGGCATGACCGACCGGCAGCGCGCCGTCGTGGAGACGGCGCTGGCGTACTACTACCGCGGCGAGGCGATGCAGTATGACAGCGCCGTGCTGACGATCCAGGAAAAATACGTCGGCGACGGCGCCGTGATGCGCGAGACCGATTACACCGCGCCCGAGCAAGCGACGAGAAACGACCGCCTGTTCACGGTCTGCTCCGGCTACTGCTTCGAGGTCTACTATAACGCGTTCGGCTACCGGCTGCTCGGTGATCCGCTGGAAAACAAGTCCTTCCGCATGGTCGAGCTTCCCGCGGACGATCCCGTCGTTGCGTTCCGTCACGAGGACGAGGGCGACGCCACCGACACGCAGTTGCGCGAGGACGACCTCAAAAAAGTCCGCGCCATGCTGCAGCCGGGCGATCTGATCGTCGGCAAAAAGAAGACCGGACATGTGATGCTCTACGTCGGAGGCGCCTTCGGCGACGGCGTGGACTATGTGCTGCACTGCTGGGGCAAAAAGTACGACATGGAAAAGGGCGAGGACAAGCGCGAATCCGACCGCATCCGCGGCACAGGCGGCGCGATCCGCCGCGATCCCGTCGAGAAGATCCTGTTTTCCACGGACAAGCCGTGGCCGTTGCCTAAATGCAACATGTTTGCCGTCCTGCGTCCGCTGGACGTGCTTGCCGATGCGCCTCTTTCTCCTGCTGCGCAGATGCGGCTGCTGTACCCACGGCTCGATCTTGACCGCTGTTGCACGCACGACCGCTTTCTTGACGCCGCGAATGGCGAGGAGATCACGGTCACACTGGACGTCACCAACAACAACACCTCGGCGTACACCGAGCCGCTCACCGTCACGCAGACGATCCCGCCGTACTGCGAATTGAAGCGCGGCAGCGTCGCGGGCGGCGGCAGGGGAGACGGCAACGCCGTTTCGTGGACGGTCCCGCCGCTCGCCGCAGGACAGCGCGTGAAGCTCTCCTACACCGTGACCGTCACGGGAAGACGCGGCGGGGAGATCACCCTCGGCGGCGGCAGCGCCGGCACGATCCCGCTCACGCCGCTTGCGGTGCGGATCGGCGGCAGACATCTGACCGAAGCGCAGCGCCTTGCGCTGGGCGAGCTGCAGGAGGGCAGGACGATCGGCGCGGCAGGCGCGGATTTCGCGAAGAAATTCTACGAGGCGTATCTCGACCTCTCGCCCGAGATCCCGACGCTCGCGGAGCTGGAAAAATCGTGCTTTGAGCGCCGCGAGATCGTCGGCGCGCCGAAGGCGATGCTCTGCCCGACGGAAACGCACGGCATGCTGATTCCCGGCTGGATCGGCGGTATGGAGGTCTGGACGAAGAACTCCAAGGATCGCATCCTCGAGCCGGACGCGGCGCATCTGCTGCCCGGCGACGTGATCCTCTGCGCGGACGACATGCCCGCCAAGATGGGTCTGCCGGACTGCATGATCTATCTCGGCGAGGATTGCTTCGCCTATCCCGACGAGACCGGCACGGTGCGCATCGGCGCGGGGCTTTCGGAAAGGCTGTTCCCGACGCGCCTTTTCTGCGCGCTGCGCCCGACGCTGGCGTACGACGATATCGCGTTGGAGGCGCCGTTCGACCCCGCCGACGACGAGGCGGCGCTGAAAGCGATCGCCGAAAGTCCCGACGCGGAGGAGCTGCGCGCCGCGCTGAACAAGAAAAAGACGGCGCGGAAAAAACAGGCGAAGGCGGAAGCCGATCGGCTTGCCCGCGCCGAGTATGACGAGCGTGTGCGCGGCGTGGTGGAGACGGCGCTGGCGTTCTGGCGGCGCGGCGAGCGGCAGCAATATGACTCGGTCCCGCTGAACGACGCCGAGACGCGCTGGGGCGGGATCGGCGTGCGCCGCGCAACCGATCACGTCTCGCCCGAGGACGCGACGTTCGACACGCCGTCGTTCTTCGTCTGCTCGACGTTCGCGTATAACGTTTACTACGAGGCGCTCGGCTACCGCATCGGCAAGAGCGAGGACGACACCTCCTGCCGCTGCCTGCATCTGACGGGCGACAAGTCCGTCGTCTACCGCTATCTGGCAAACGCCGGACAGACCGTCGAAGAGGCGGTGGCGGACGTCCGCCGCATCCTGCGCCCGGGCGACGTGCTGGTCGGCACCAAGTCCTCGGCGCACGCGATGGTCTATCTGGGCCGGTGCCTGGACGACGGCGTGGACTATATCGCCCATTCGTGGGGCAGAAAGTACAACATGACGACCGGCAAGGAGGCGCACGAGGACCGTGGCACGGTCACGCTGCAGCCGGTTGAGGAGCTCTGCTTCCGGCAGGGGCACGACGCATGGTACAAGAAGACGAAGACGCCGCGCTGGTGCCTGGCGCTCTGCCATGAGATCACGATCCTGCGCCCGCTTCGCGTCACGAGCGAGGCGGACTATCCGCTGACGCCGAACGCGCGGGCGCGTCTGGCGCACCCCGGTCTGGACGTCGACCGCACGGCGGACTTCGCGTTTTTCCGCACGCTGCCGCGCGGCGGCGAGATCACCTACACCGTCACGGTCAAGAATTGCAGCGTGAGCGACTACACGGCGATCCCCGTCACCGAGCTTGTGCCCGAAAACGCAACGCTCGTCCGCGCGGACGGCGCCGCTGTCACGGGCGGCAAGGTGCAGTGGCTGCTCGACCTGCCCGCAGGCGAGAGCCGCAGCGTGAGCTACACGGTCAAAGCCGACCGCGGCGACTCGGTCGTCAGCGAGGGCGGCGACGCCGCGGGGCTGCGCTCGAACCGCATCGTCACGCATCTGACGGGCGCGGGGCTGACCGAAAAAGAGACCGCGATCCTCGCGGAGACCGCCGACCGCTGCGACCGCACGTTCGAGGCGCAGGGCACGGCGTTTGCGCGCGAGGCGTACAGGACGCTGCTCGGGAAAGACCTGCCGCTGCCCGACACGGCGGCGCTGCTGGACGCGATGTTCACGCTGCACCGCGACGATCCCGGCGCGAACACGCCGACGGTCCATTGGCGCAGCGAGCTTCCCGCTGCGGCAAAGCTGCTCGTCCCGCGCTGGCAGGGCGGACAGTGGCTGATCACGAAGACGGCGGCGGAGCGGGTGCTCGATCCGCGGCTCTGCGATCTGTACCCGGGCGACGTGCTGCTGACCGCGAAAAAGCCGCTGACGGAGGAGATGACCGCGCAGGTATATCTCTATCTCGGCGGCGGCGCGTACCTGACGCCCGCCGGCGTCACGCGCGAGGATCTCATTGAGCCGCTTCTCGCGCAGGATCTGTTCCTGCTCTTCCGCCCCGCCATGGGCGAATAAGAAGCACAAAAAAGAACGCATCCGTACGGATGCGTTCTTTTTTGTTTGTTTACTCGCTTGTCAGCGTGTAGGTCGACTCTTTCGGCATGATGCACACGAAGCTGTGTCCGATATTCAGCGCCAGCGGGTCGCCGTTTTCCAGCGTGTAGGCGAACGGGCTTTCCAGCGTGTCGCGCTGCCAATTGATCTTCACCGCCTTGCCGCCGCAGGCGAACACGCCCGTGCCGGTGCCGGTCGTGCGGACGTTGATGCGTCCCTTGTCGTCGCCGGCGATGCGCGAAACGTCGGTGAACAGCAGCAGCACGTTCGGCACGCTGACCTGCTCGCCGGTCGCGCCGTCTACGTAGGCGCTGCCGTACTCGTAGATCTTGTACTGCTTCGTCTCCTCGTCATACTCAAAAGACGTCTTCTTGCCGCCCGTGAACGTCGCGCGGATCAGCGGCGCGTCCTCGCCGTCGGGCGTGGCGTCCTCCACGTACTCCTGCGGCAGCTCGTAGTCGTCCGCGTGGGTATGGCGAATGTAGTCGAGTGTGTCGACGTAGTTTGTCAGCCGCTCGCCGGAGGTGAACATACTGTGCTCGTAGCCCGCCGAGCGGATACGCGCCTGATCGCGGAAGAAGACGTTCGCGGTGCTGCCGTTCACGCCGTCGATGTGGTCGATGCCCTTCGCCTTGAGGTCGTTATACGCCTGCGGACTGCCGCCCGCGTGGATATACACCGCGTCGTAGCCCTGCACCAGCTCAATGTAGTAGTGCCGCGCGCTGCGCACCGAGCCGATGCTGCCGCACTCGCTGACGTCCTGGAACAGACCCAGCATGCGCGTGATGCCGCCCTCGGCAAGCACCTCAAAGATCACGTCCGCCTGCGCGATGCTGTACTGCGGCAGCGCCACGGAGATGTTGTTCAGCATCACGGCGTAGGGACGGCGTGCGCGGATCTCCTCGGTGGTCTCCTCGCCGGTCAGCGGGTTGAGGATCTTCGGCGGCTCCGGCTCCGGCTCGGGTTCGGGCTCCGGCTCCGGTTCGACGACCGTGACCTCGGTCACGACCTTTTCATCCGGCTCCTCCGGCTGTTCGTTCTGCCCGCAGGCGGCAAGCAGCGAAATGAACAGGCAGAGCGCCAGCAGCAGGGAAATACAGCGTTTTTTCATGTCGTGCTCCTTACTGTATGTAGGCTTTCAGCTTCTCTGTGTCCAGCTTGTCGAACTTTTTCAGGAACGGATACAGCTGCGCGGCGATGGTCTTCACGCCGCCGACCGTATCCGATTCGATGTTCAGCGGCATCAGCGGATCGTGCAGGCTGAGCCGCAGCAGGAACCAGCCGTCGCCGTGCGCCTTGTCGAAGCTGACGCGGACGCCCTCGTAGTTGTTCGGCGCGATCTGCCAGCCCGGCTGCGTCGCGGCGTAGGCGGTCAGCTCGTCGATCACGGTCTGCCCGTAGGGCTTGAAATCGTCGAGCAACAGGTTCATGCGGAACTCCTTGCCCTCCGCCGGTTCGGCGAGATCGGCGATCAGGCTCTCCAGCGTATAGCCCTGTTTGCGTCCGCGCGCCAGCTCGATCAGCAGCTTTGTCACAAGATACGCGCCGTCGTCTAAGAAGTAATTCTCCTTCAGTGCGCCGTGACCGGACGTCTCCATGGCAAGCTGACTGTCCTGCCCCGCGGCGTTCAGGCGCAGCGATTCGTTGATGACGTTGCGGTAGCCGCGCTGGAAGCGGTGATGCACGCCGCCGTGCTTTTCGATGAACGCGGCAAGTCCCGTCGAGGTGATCGAGTCCGTCACGATGGTCGTGCCCGGATGCTCGCGCAGCAGGATCGCCGACAGCATCGCGATGATGCGGTTGCGGTTCAGCTCGCTGCCGTCCGACAGCACCGCGCCCGCGCGGTCGACGTCGGTGTCGAAGATGATGCCGAGGTCGGCGTGCGTCTCGGCGACGGCTTCCATGATCGACTGCATCGCCGTCTCATCCTCGGGGTTCGGGATGTGGTTGGGGAAGCTTCCGTCGGGGTCGAGATAGCGGCTGCCGTCGGTGTTCGCGCCGAGCGGCTGCAGCACCTTGCTTGCGTAGAAGCCGCCCGCGCCGTTGCCTGCGTCCACCACGACGCGCAGACCGGTAAGCGGCTTGTCCTCTCCCATGGCGGCGCGGATCTTGTCGGCGAGCAGCTTGGCGTACACGTCCATGAATTCGCCCGACTGCACGCTGCCCGCGGGAAGTCCCGTGCGGCTGTCCGACGCGGCAAGCGATAAGATCGCGGCGATGTCCGCCTTCTCCAGACCGCCTTCGGCGGTGAAGAACTTGAAACCGTTGCGGTTAAACGGCAGATGGCTCGCCGTGATCATCACCGCGCCGTCGAATTGGTATCCCTCGGTCACGGTGGTCATGAACATGGCGGGCGTGGACGCCATGCCGAGATCGGTCACCTGCAGTCCCTCCGCCGCCATCGCGCCGCAGATCCAGCCCGCCAGCGTTTCGCCCGACAGGCGGGAATCGCGCCCGACGCTGACGCGCAGCGCGGTCTTGCCGGTCTTCTTCTGCAGCCAGACCGCAAAGCCGCGTCCGATGTCGCGGCACGCCTGCTCGGTCAGATTGACGCTCTGCCCCTCGACGCCCTCCAGCGCGACGCCGCGGATGTCGCTGCCGTTCTGTAATTTCTTATAGTCCATGGCAAACATACCTCCATGTATTGATGTCACCTCCATCATACCATATTTTTCAAAAAAAGCAACGCGCAAGAAAATTGTCGCATCGACTTCCCGTGCTTCATAAGATGAGCCGGGAGGGTTTCTCATGCCGATCACAGCAAAATTCGGCGGCTCCTCTCTGGCGGGCGCCGATCGCTTTCGCGCGGTGCGGCGGCTTCTTGCGCACGATCCTTCGCGGAAAGCCGTCGTGGTCTCTGCGCCGGGACGGCGCTTTGCCGGAGATCTCAAGCTGACCGATCTTCTCTATGCCTGTTTCGAGCTGCGCCGCGCGGGCGGCGACTGGCGCGGCGCGTTTTATGCGGTCGCCGAACGCTTCGAGGCGATCCGCCGCGAGCTGTTTCTGCCCGCTTCGCTCACGCTGCCGCTGGAGGCGCTGGAGCGGGGGCTTTCCGGGGGCACGCTGACGCGCGAGTATGTCGCCTCGCGCGGGGAATACTTTTCCGCGCGGCTGCTGGCGGCGCATCTGGGGTGGCGGTTTCTTGACAGCGCCGACTGGCTGCGCTTTCTGCCGGACGGGCGCGTCGATACCGCGGCATCCTACGCGCTTTTGCGGCAGGCGGAGACGCCGTTCGTCACGCCGGGCTTTTACGGCGCGGAGGCAAGCGGCGCGATCCGCACGTTCCCGCGCGGCGGCAGCGACATCACGGGCGCACTCGCCGCGGCGGCGCTGGACGCGGAGCTGTACGAAAACTGGACGGACGTGCCGGGCGTTCTGACGGCGGACCCCGCCGCAGTACCGTCCGCCGCGCCCGTGCCGTATCTGACGTACGGCGAGCTGACCGCGCTCGGCGCGCAGGTGCTGCATCCCGACGCGGTGCTGCCCGTGCAGGAAAAGGGGATCCCGCTGCGGATCGCCTCGTCCTTCGCGCCGGAAAAGCCGGGGACGTGGATATCGTCGTCCGTGCCGCAGGGCGTGACGCGCGATCGGATCCTGTCCGTCTCGCTGCGTCCGGACGGCGTGCTGATCCTGTTCGCCGCGGAGCGCGGCGTGCCGGAGATCCCCGGCGCGCTTCGCACGGGCGCGCATACGCTGCTGCTGCCGGTATCGCCGCAGGAGGCGGCGGACGCCGCGCGGCGCATCCTCGCCGCGCCGTGATTTGTTTTTCTTCTTTTCTTCGCCCGAAAGATGTGGTATAATACCAAAGATATGACAATATACCGTTAGGATGTGATCCCATGGGACTGTTTGATAAGGTGTTCGGCACGCGCTCGGAGCGCGAGGTCAAAAAGATCATGCCGCTGGTGAACAAGGTCCTCGCGCTGGAGGATGAATACCGCGCGCTGACCGATGAGGAACTTGCCGGCAAGACCGCGATCTTCCGCGAGCGGCTCGCCGCCGGGGAGACGCTGGACGATCTGCTGCCCGAGGCGTTTGCGAGCGCACGGGAGGCGGCGGACCGCGTGCTCGGTCTGCGGCCGTACCCGGTGCAGCTCATTGGCGGCGTGATCCTCCATCAGGGGCGCATCGCCGAGATGAAGACCGGCGAGGGCAAAACGCTCGTCGCGATCCTGCCCGCGTATCTCAACGCGCTGACGGGGCGCGGCGTGCATATCGTCACGGTCAACGACTATCTGGCGAAGCGCGACTCGGAGTGGATGGGCAAGGTCTACCGCTTCCTCGGGCTGAAGGTCGGACTGATCATCCACGATCTGTCGCCCGATCAGCGCCGCGAGGCGTACGCCGCGGAC
>JAFSXP010000086.1 GCA_017443965.1 Oscillospiraceae bacterium | reverse complement strand
CAAAACTGACACTCGAAAGAAGGGTTCCTATGAGAACATACCGAATCTTTCAGGTCGATTCGTTTGCCCGGCGCAAGCTGGCCGGCAATCCCGCCGGCGTCGTCCTGGACGCGCGCGGCCTCTCCGGCGAGGAAATGCGGCAGATCGCCCGCGAGCTGAACAACAGCGAGACGGCATTCATCCTGCCCGGCGGCAGCGGATACGACGTGGAAGTGCGTTTTTTCACCCCCGCGTGCGAAGTCCCCATCTGCGGACACGCGACGATCGCGGCGCACTACGTGCGCGCGCGAGAGCTGGGCCTGAGCGCCGGCACGGTGGTGCAGAAGACGAAGGCGGGCATCCTGCCCGTGGAGATCGTGCAGGACGGAAGCGACCGCGCCATCGTGATGACGCAGGCCGCACCGGCGATCGCCGAGCCGCTCGATCCGGCGCTGGTCGCCCGCGTCACGGCCGCGCTGGGATTCTCGCCCGACCAGCTGCGTCCCGACTGCCCAGTCTGCGTCGCCTCCACCGGCAGCGGCAAGCTGATGCTGGGCATCCGCTCGACAGAGCTGCTGCACGCGCTTGATCCTGATCTGGCGGCGCTCAAAGAGCTGACACCGCTCACGGGCGGCAGCGGCTATTACGTCTTCACGCTCCATCCGGGCGAGGAAGCTCTCGTCCACGGGCGCATGTTCAATCCCGCCAGCGGCATCCCGGAAGACCCCGTCACGGGCAACGCCAACGGGCCGCTGGGCGCGTATCTCGTTCACTTCGGTCTGTTCCAGGAGGGCGTGACCGATGAGTTCCGCTTTTCGATCGTGCAGGGCGAGGCCATCCGCCGCGCCGGCACGATGGACGTGATCGTCAGCGTCAAAGACGGCGAGCCGCAGCTGGTGCGCATCGCCGGACGCGCCGTGATCGCGTTCGAGACGGTGCTGGAGCTGGAATAGCACAAATCATTCATTTATGAGGAGCTGACTGTAATCATGTCCAAACTGCTTGTCGCGTATTTTTCAAAAACCGGAACCACGAAGGCCGCTGCTGAAAAGATCGCCCGCGTCGCCGACGGCGACCTGTTTGAGATCGTCACCGAGAAGAAGTACCCCGCCAGCTACGCCGCCACGGTGATCGTGGGCAAGAAGGAGCAGCTGATGCACGAAATGCCCGCGATCGTCTCGAAGGTGGAGAACTTCGATCAGTACGACACGATCGCCATCGGCTTCCCCGTCTGGTGGTTCACGTGCCCGCGGGCGATCCTGAGCTTTCTGTCGCAGTACGACTTCGCCGGAAAGACGGTATGGCCTTTCTGCACGCACGGCGGCAGCGGCCCGAAACACTCGACCGACGACATCCGCAAGGCGTGCAGTGGCGATGTGAAAGACTGCCTCGACGCCAACGGCCTCACCGACGACGCCGTGCGCCGCTGGCTGTACAGCGAATAGGCGCCAAATCGGACGTCCGCGGATCTGCGGGCGTCCGATTTTTTGCGGGGCGATTTTTCCTGTATAATTGAAGGTGAAAAAATCTCATGATGAGGGATGATCGCCATGGAAGAGATGTTCCGCCGCGCTGAAAGGGCCGATCTCGGTGCCGTCTGCGCGCTGATCGACAGCCGCATCGCCTGGATGAAAGCCGCCGGCCTGCGTCAGTGGGACGCGGAGGATTACCGGCGCTGGTACTCCGACGATTATTTCAGAAGCGCCGCCGCAAACGGCGAGCTCTTCGTCCTGTGCGGCGCCGACGGCTCGCTGCACGCGGCTGCCTGCCTGCGCGAAACGGACCGTCACTGGGACGACGGCGTCCCTGCGCTGTACGTAAACAATCTCGCCGCATCAGCGCAGCACAAGGGCGCGGGGAGCGAATTCCTGCGCCGCGCATCCGCTCTCGCCGCGGCACAGGGAATGGAACGGCTGCGGCTCGACTGCAACAGCGGCTGCGAAAAGCTGAACCGCTGGTACGAAGCGCAGGGCTTCCGCGCCGTCGGCACGATGCACGAGGGCGTTTACCGCGGCGTTCTGCGCGAAAAGCGCGACCTGCCCAGCCGTCCGCTGTCCGTGAACGTGCTGCTGTTCGACGGCTTTGAGACGCTCGACGCCTTCGGTCCCGTCGACATCCTGCACCGCATCGGCGACTGGAGGCTGCGCTTCATTT
>JAFSXP010000085.1 GCA_017443965.1 Oscillospiraceae bacterium | reverse complement strand
TTGCGCAGCGTCCAGATGATCTTGCTGATCTGCGCTCTTGTCAGCAGGTCGTTCGGCGCGAACGTATCCGCGCTCATGCCGTTGATCACGCCCACCTTGTTCAGCGCCAGCACCGCCGTATCCGTCGTGTCCTTGAACGGATTCGTCGCCGGCTGCTCAGTCAGTCCCTTTGCCTTCGCGGCGATCTGACAGAACTCCAGACGGGTGATCTTGGCATCCAGGTTGACCGTGCCGCCGATCCAGCCCTGCCGCGCCGCGTAGCGCTGATAGCCAGACGCCCAGTGACCGCCCGCAAGCGCCTCCTGCTCCTCCGCGCCGGCGGCGAGCGTGACGAGCTTCAGCGCCTGCCCGTAGGTCAGGTCGCCCTTCGGGACGAAGGTCGTCGGCGTCATGCCGTTCACGGTGCCGTCGTCCACAAGATCCTTGACGTAGGTGTAGAACCAATCCGCCTCGGTGACGTCCGTGAACGGGAGTTTATCCACATACACGCGCGTGTTGATGTCTTCGTATGCCAGCGTCGGGCGCAGGCACAGCAGCACGTTGTATTTCAGCGCGAAATTGAGCGTGGCGGAGAAGGTTTCCGGCTTTGCGCCCGCCGCCGTGTACGACAGCACTCTGCCGCCGCCGAGATAGAGCAGCAGATCGACGTCCTTCACGTCCTTGACGGCGTTGGTGTTCTTGTCCTTCAGGCAGACGAACAGATCGCCCGGCTGATAGAACTCGCGGTTATAGTCGCGCACGCGCTGCAGAACGCTGTCCAACGGCACGAAGCGTCCGGTGTAATGCTGCGGCAGCACCATGCGCGCCAGCGCCGCGTCTTCCGCCGCGACCGTCGTCTTCGGCACCAGATACTTGCCGTCCTGCTGCATCAGCTTGCCGATCAGCTCGGCAGTCGTCTTGGGCAGTCCGACGTCCAGACCGAGCGCCTTGCCGTAGAAGCGGTTGAAGTAGTCCAGATCCCGATAGCTGCCGCTTTCCGTCGCGGCGGTCGCGGCGTAGTTCATGATCGCGTTCTGCTGCGCGGCGGTCAGCTCCTTGCCGCCGACGACCAGCGACGTTTCGCGCGTGGGGATCTCGGCGACCTTGCCCTTCGGGAACGTGACGCTTTCGCCGACGGCGGTCGGCATCTTGACCTGGTAGGTCAGTTGGATGCTCTTGCCCGCGGGGATCTTGACCGACCAGCGGATGGTCTTGCCTTCGATCTTCGCGCCGTTCGTGACGGAGCCTTCGACCAGCGCCGCGTTTTCGGGCAGGTTCTCCAGAACGGGAAGCTCCTTATAATCCTGCTTGCCGCGGTTGGTGATGGTCACGGTGACGGGGATCTCCTCGCCGGGCAGCGTCGCGGTGTACTTGATGCGGTCGGTGTCGCGGCGGATGTCCATGCTCGGGAAGAGCAGGCGGCTCGCGCCGGACGCAGACGGCTTCTTCGGGCACAGGGGATCGTCCAGCGGGCGCAGGATGGCAAAGCCCATCGCGCTGTGCCCGGGCTTGCGGAGATCCCAGCTGCCGCCCGCCGCGAAGGGGCCCTTATCCATCGGCGTCAGCGTGATCGAACCGGGGCCTTCCTTCAGGTCTTCAAAGGTATCCGTCACATAGCTCTTGCCGGTGCTGTGCAGGATATACTTCGTGCCGTCGCCGAAGCAGTCGCCGACGTACATCATCGCGTGACCGTCGATCGAGTCCGCGCCGACGATGATATCGCCGGGCTGCAGCGCCTTGACCGCATCCACGAGCGCCTTCTCCAGATCCTTTTCGCCCTCGGTGACGGTGGCGGGCGTCTCCGGTCCGATGTACTGATAGGCAACGCCCGGCGTGCCGGTCGGGTAGCAGCACCAGGTCCGCGTGCGCGTCGTGCCGCCGAAGAGTTGGAAGTCCATGCCGTTGTAGTAGTTCTTCTCGCAGTAGTTTGAGCACACGGTGTAGACGATGGAATCGACCGCCGCGTCCTCGGGCGACGCCTTGTCGCCGTGGCGCGCCTTACCGTTGTCCGTCACCGTGCGGCCGTCGTACTGGACGTACGGATCGTGGTAGTAGTACGCCTTCGCCGTCTCCACGATCACCTGCTGCAGCTGCTCGCGGGTGTAGGTCTCGGGGAAGGTATAGGGCGTCGCGGACGGATTTTTGATGACCGCCGCCTCCGTCGCGGCGGCGTCCGCGTTTTCGATCACGGGCGGCTGCACGATCTGCACGGCGGTCGCCGCGTCGTACAGCTCCTCCGCGACGATCTGATAGGTCTGTTGCGCACGCGCCGGGGCGGCGTCGGTGACGTCGACCGTCTTCGTGGCGACCTGAATGCCCGTGCGCGACTTGTCCGCCTCGTTCGCGCACTCGAACACGACCTCGCCCGCTTCCTTCATCACGGCGGCGCTGTCGGGATACGCGATCTCGACCGTCGCGCCGGATTTGAACGTGACCTTCTTCGCGGGGAAGGAAGAGTCCGTGCCCGAGAAGCGCAGGCAGACGTTATAGGGGATCGTGTATTCGTGCGAAGCGGCGTCCGGCGTCGGCTTGGAGATCGAGACCTTCGTCGCAACGTCCTTTGCATACGCGGCGGCAAGGTCCAGCCCGCGCTGGATATACTTCTCCACGCAGACGTTGTTCTCCGTGATGACGTAGAAGTTCAGACAGCCGCCGCCGTAGGTGTCGATGACCTTGCCGACCGAGACGTTGTTCGACGGCTTGCCGGTGCCGTTGTCGTCATAGCCCTGGTTGGCGCGGATGGCGATCGTGTTGCCGTTGAGGTCCAGGCACGTCCCCTCGGGCATACGGACGCAGAGCGTGCCCTCAAAGCCGCTCATCCACGGATCGTTGCCGCCTGCCGTGCGCAGCGACACGTTGTAGGCGGTGAAGCTGCCGATCAGACGGATCATGTTGACCGTGCTGTTCGGCTCGTACAGCTTTTTGTACGCCGCAAGGAAATCCGAGTCGGTCTCCACCTCGACGGTGTGACCGGGGCGCAGATGCAGCTCCTCGGTCTCGGCGGCGAGCGTTGCGCCCGTGAGACAGCCGAGCGTCAACACCAGCGCCAGCGCGAGGCAAAGCAGCTTTTTCAGTTTCATGGGGATCCCTCCTGTTTTTTTGCTTATAAAAACAGTATATAATAAAATACACAAAATGCAAGTTAAATTTTTTTCGCACAAAAGCGCCCGTATGATCGGATTCGTTACTCATTCTTCATTTTTAAGTTTTAAGTCTTCGGTAAAATCAAAACTGCGGAGCACAGAATGAATACTGAAATCGGAAGAATGAAAAAGATGCGGGCGATCCCAATGGGATCGCCCGCATCCTGATCTGCGGAGATAATGGAATTACTTGCCGAACGTGCGGTCGTAGGCGGTCTGCGTCATCTCGACCCAGCGGTCGTAGCCGAGGCCATTGAGATCGTCCAGATACTTCTGCCACTGGGCGTCGTCGCGCACATCGCGGATGCCGGTGGAGAACTCGTCGCGCGCCTTCTTGATGTACTGCGTCAGGTCGGAGACGAACTCCTCGCGCTCGTCGCTCTCGTCCTTCGTGAAGACCGCGAAGTAGTAGCACTCGTCGGGCAGGCCTGCCTTCTCATAGTTCTCGATGCAGGCGAGGTCGCGGTAGTACCGCGCGGTGGCGAACGCCTCGGGATCGCTGATGTCGATCTCCTTCTGACGGTACAGGGAGGTCTGGATGCCCGAATAGTTGTGCCACGTCAGGTTGTTGGCGTAGGTCTGCGGATCGTCGGTCAGCATCTTGTAGAACGACTCGCCGCCGAGGTTGCCGACGCCGGAGCCGTCGGAGAAGTCCCAGTCCTGCTGATAGACGCCCCAGCGCGAACGCACCTGCGCCTCGTCGCAGCAGAGGAAGTCCAGCAGTTTGAACGCCAGTTCGGGGTTCTTGCTGTCTGCGGAGATGAAGGTGTTATACTCCATCGAATAGTAGTCCACGGGGCCGTAGCCGCCCTTGCCGGTCTCGTCGGCGAGCGGCGGGACCTCTTCGTAGTCCTGCATGGCGTGGCCCGCTGCGTCGATGGTGGAGTAGCGGTTCGCCGTGATGATGCCCGCCTTGTAGACGCCGTCGGTCGGGTTCTGCAGGGACTTCAGTTCGGTGTTGTCCATCGTCCAGACCTGCTCGGCGATCAGACCGTCGTTATACAGGTCGTTGATGAAGGTCAGCGCCTGACGGTATTCGTCGGTGTTATAAGGCGTCCACAGTTTGCCGTCGGTGATGTTGAAGTGGTAACTGGGATGATAGTACACGAACGCGTTGATCAGATAGCCGATGATGTCGGTGAAGGTCGTGCCGTTTCTGCCGACCATCGGCAGTTCGTCCTTCTGACCGTTGCCGTTCGGGTCCTGATCGCGGAACGCCTCCAGCACGGCGCGCAGGCTGGCGGTGTCGGTCGGGACGTCCATGCCGACTTTTTCAAGCCACGCCTTGTTGATCGAAACGTGGAAGCGCGGACGGTCCTCGGGGGAGTTCTCCATACGCGGATAGGCGTACATCGCGCCGGTCTCCGGGTCGATCTGGCGCAGTTGCAGGTTGTCGAACGCGTCGTCGGTGAAGCAACTTCTGCGGCCCTCGATCGCCCACTTGCGGTAGTAGTTCAGTTCGGGGTCCTGGAAGTACTCGCTCAGGTCGGCGAAGTAGCCGTCCTCGCCGAAGTCGGCGCCCTGTCCCTTGCTGACGCCGGTGAAGCGCAGCAGGATGTCGGGAAGCGTCTCGCCGGCTGCCATCATCAGCGAAAGCTGCGTGGCGGCGTCGGACGACGTGCCCGTGAACTGCATGAATTCCAGTTCGACGCCGGTCTGCTCTTCCACCCACTTGGTGAACTCGTTGTCGTTGTAGTCGGTGGTCATGGCGCTGGTCACAAGACCGATGGTCAGGTGATTGTCCTCGCCCTCCTTGACCAGCGGCAGGTGCGACTCAAAGTCGTACTCCTCGCCCGGTTCGATCGCGGTGGCGCGGCGGATGCCGTTCATCGTGTCGACCACGACGTCGCCGGTCAGTTCGATCTCATCGCCGCCGCCCTCGACCGTCTCGGTCTGATCGGTCGGCTCGGTGGTGGTCGTCGTCTCGCCGCAGGCGACGAGCGGCAGCAGCATGCAGACTGCCAGAAGCAATGCCAGGATGCGTTTCATGCGGATTCCTCCAATTTATAAAAATTTTCTTTTTCCTCTATCTGTACGGCGTTTGCCGCTTTTTCATTATAGCACGATTTGCGGAAAACTCAATACTTTTGTATAAGCGCTATTTATAAGGGCCTTTCGCTGACGAGATTCGGGCGGATCGCCGTGACGAAGTGCATCTTCAGGTCGCGCCCGACGGTCTTCTCAAACGTATCGACGCGCGAGCCGTCCGGCGTGATGACGAGCGCCCTGCCGCCGCCGAGGACGATCTGCAGTTCGATCCCCGCGGGGGAGAATAATTCCGTGCCCGCGCCGGTCAGGCAGATCAGCACGTCGCCGGGGGTGAAATGCTCCTCGCGATATTCCAGCACGCGGCGGTCCATGTCCGCGCCGTCGCAGAAATACGCGCCGCCGAGGTGTTTATACAGCACCATATCGGGGATCTTCGCGCCGCTTTTCAGGCAGATCAGCGGCACGTCGCTGCCCTCGACCGCGCGCAGTTCCAGCAGCGGGGAGAGAAATTCCTCCACGGTCTTCGGCAGTTCGATCTGCTCGCCGAGGACGCTGTAGTAAAAGCGCTCGACGGCACCCAGGTCAAACCATTCGCCGGTGCCGAGGAATTTCGGAAACACGCCCGGCTCCACGCGCAAAAGCGCCTGCTTTTGCAGGTCGGTCAACTGCCGCCCCGCGATCTTCAGCGCGGTCGCGCGCGTTTTGATGTCGCCGACCGTCCCTGCGGCAAAGCGGATCAGTTCGCCCGGCCTGCCGCACGCGCGGATCGTGTACGTCAGCGCCGTAGACTGCCCGGCGGGCAGATCGACCAGCCATTTGACGGCGCCGCCGTCCGTCACGCCGCCGCCCGTCACGGCCGTAAGCCGCTGCCCCGCGGGCACGGGATCGGTCACGGGCAAACCGTGCCAGTCTTCGCCGCCGCGGTTTTCCAGCGTCAGCGTCACGGTGACTTCGCCGCCGGGCAGCACGTCGGCGTACTGCGGACGGTCGAGCGTCTTGGTGAACACCAGTCCGCGGTACTGCAGCCGCGTCAGCGCGGCGGGCGTCAGCGCCCACTCCATCACGTTCAGCGGACGGTGGACCGTGAAGCGCGCCGCCTGCCGCAGATCGCGGCGGCGCAGCGTGTTTTCGGGCGGATAGAACGCGATCTCGTCGGTCGTCTGCAGTTGGATCGAGCCGGTCGGTTCGATCTTGTCGACGCCGGTGTCGATGTCGAATTTGCCGCCGCCCGGCGCGGCGGAGTGCAGGATATACCGCTTGCCGTCGCCGAAATAATCGCCGAGGTAGAGCATGCTGTGCCCGCCCTGCGCGTTTTCTTTCACGACGTAATAGGTGATGATATCGCCCGGCTCGATGCGCTCCAAGCTCTCGCGGATCGCCTTTTCCACGTCCTGCTCGCCGTCGTCGTCGCCGAATTTATACACGGTGATCGGGTCCGTGACCGACACGTGCGAGGTCTGCACCGTCCAGTATTCCAGCGACGTCGGCGCCAGAAGATAGTCCGTCGCGTCGCGGTAGACGCGGTGCGTGAAGTCCGAGCAGACCGTATAAAGCCAATTGTCCGGCGCGGCGCTCTCGGCGGTGAGGCTCGTATCGCAGCGGCGGAGCTTCCAGCCGAGCGGCTTTACCATCGGGTTCGAGTCGTACTGCACCCACGGACCGTGGCGGTAGAACGACAGCGCCGTCTCGATGATCGCCGCCTGCATCAGCTCTTTCGTATAGCTCATGTCCGTCTCTCCCTGCACTGTTCGATGAACCAGCGCAGCACGACCGCGCCGTCCACCGTGTCGCTGCGGCTGTATGCGCCGCACATCAGCTCCGGATGCCACTGCACCGACCAGACGGGCAGGCTCTCGTGCTGCTGCGCCTCGACCGTGCCGTCGTCGGCGGTCAGCGCGACGCGCAGCCCCTTGCCGCTTTTGTCCACCGCCTGGTGGTGCGAGGAGTTGATCGAAAACCTTGCGCCGTACAGCGGCGCGAGAAAGCTGCCCTCCGTCGCGGCGGCGCCGTGCGCTAAATAAACTTCGCCGAAGATGTGATGCGCCGCACGCGGCAGATCCTGCACCAGCGAGCCGCCGAAGTAGACGTTCAGCAGCTGATGCCCGCGGCAGATGCCGAAGATCGGCTTTTCCGCCCTGACGAACGCGTCTACCACCGCAAGCTGATGCGCGTCGAGCGCGGGGTTGGTGTTCTTATTGCCGACCGGCTCCTGCCCGTAGCGGGAAGGATCGACGTCCGCGGCGCTGCCGGGGACCAGCAGCCCGTCAAAGCCCTCGGCGGTCGCCTCGTGCAGCAGCACCGGCTCCGCGCCGAGCAGCGTCAGCGCCGCAACATACTTTTCCGCGATCCCCTTGACGGTCGGGATCGCGATGCGAACAGGTCGTTCCATGGCGGGTTTCCCCCTTTTGCGGGTGATTTCTGTAACAATTTTACCATGCAAAGAGCAAAAATGCCATTGTGCGGCGCAGAATAGTATTGCAAATCGTCTCACGCGGGATATTTTTTTGCAACAACCGATCCGATTTTCAATGTTTTTGTGTATAATGGAGGCAGAATCTGTCACAGGAGGGAACGATCATGGACGCCAGACCGATCGGCGATCATCTGAGCATGTGGGACGTGCGCGTCCGCCAGCTGGTCACGACGTTTTCCGAGCCGTACACCTCAAAGATCAAGACGAAGCGGTACTATGAGATCACCTACTGCGTCGCGGGCGAGATCACCTATCACATCGGCACGGCAAACTTCACGCTGCGCCCGGGCGATCTGCTGCTGCTGCGCCCCGGCGAGACGTTCACCCGCACCGCCGCGCCCGGCATGACGTTCGACCGCGTGTGGATCGGCTTCGAGCGCGAGTGGCTCGAGCGCATCGGCATGGAGCGGCTGCTGCTTCCGTTCGAGTCCGACGTCCACGGGCAGGACAAACTGCTGCATCCCGAGGATTTCCCCGACGATTTCTGGCGGCAGACGCTCGCGCAGCTCCACCGCGAAAACTGCGATACCGAGGTGCAGCTGCGCACCTGCACGCTTTGCCTGCTGTGGTCGATCTACGAGGTGTTCTACAGCCGCGGCCGTCAGCGCCGCAGAGAGGACCCGCTGGGCAAGCAGATCGTCAGCTACGTCAACGCCAGCCTGCAGGACAACGCCACGCTGGACGAACTGACCACGCGCTTTCACATCTCCCGCGCGTCGCTTTACCGCCTTTTCAAGGCGGAGACCGGCGAGTCGATCGGCGAATACATCTCCAAAAAGCGGCTGCAGCTCGCGCGCGAGATGATGCTGGGCGGCGTGATCCCGAAGCGGGCGTGTCAGCTCAGCGGCTTCCGCGACTATTCGACGTTCTACCGCGCCTACAAGCGGCGCTACGGCATCTCGCCCAGCTGCGAGGGAAAACAGGCAAAAGAAAAATAGGAAAATCTCATCCCGTGTTGCACGTTTTCGTGCAACACGGGCTTTTTTTGCGCTATGGGTGGGGGTGAGGCGATGAAAGGATCGGTGCCGGATCGTCAGGACGTGCTGCGGCGGCTGGGCGAGCTGGCGTTCGGCAGCGCCAACGACTGCGTGCGGCTGGCGCTGGAGGACGGCGTGCGCGTGGAGGGGCTCGATCTCAGCCAGCTTGCGGAGGTGCGGCGCAGCGAAAAGGGCGTGATCGAGATCAAGCTCATAGACCGCCTGAAGGCGCTGGAGCAGCTTGCCGCGCTGGCGGTCGACCGGCAGGACGCCGAAAAGCTTCTGGCGGCGCTTCGCGGCGAATGACGTTCTCGCAGAAGCAGCGCGCCGCGATGACGTGGTGGATGCCCGGACAGTCGGGGCGGGACTGCGACGCGGTCATCTGCGACGGCGCGGTGCGCTCGGGCAAGACGCTGGCGATGGGGCTGGGGTTTTTCTTCTGGGCGACGCTGTGCTTTTCGGGCAGGCGCTTCGCGCTGTGCGGCAAGACGATCCGCGGCGTGCGGAGAAATCTCCTGCCCGAGGTGCTGCCGCAGCTGCGGAAGCTCGGCTTCACCGTCACCGAGCGCGTCAGCGAAAACCGCCTGACTGTCGGCTGCGACGGGCGGACGAACGACTTTTATCTCTTCGGCGGCAGGGACGAGGGCTCCGCGTCGCTGATCCAGGGCATCACGCTGGCGGGCGTGCTGCTGGACGAGGTCGCGCTGATGCCGCGCAGTTTCGTCGAACAGGCGTGCGCGCGCTGCTCGGTCGCGGGGAGCAGATTGTGGTTCAACTGCAATCCCGAGGGGCCGCAGCACTGGTTCTACCGCGAGTGGATCCGCAAGGCGGCGCAGCGGAACTGCCTCTATCTCCACTTCACGATGGCGGACAACCCGTCGCTTTCCGGCGCGGTCCGCGCACGGTACGAGCGCCTTTACGCCGGCGCGTTCTACGACCGCTATATCCGCGGTCTGTGGACGGCGGCGGAGGGGCGCGTGTACGACTTTTTCCGCGCCGAGATGGTCTCGCCGCCGCCCGACCGGTGCGACCGGTGGTATATCTCCTGCGACTACGGTACGGTCAATCCCGCGTCGTTCGGGCTGTGGGGCAGGCAGGACGGCGTCTGGTACCGTGCCGCGGAGTTCTACTACGATTCGCGCCGCACGGGGCGGCGGATGACCGACGGCGAATACGCCGACGCGCTGGCGCGTCTCGCCGGTACGCGCAGGATCGAGGCGGTGATCGTCGATCCGTCCGCGGCGAGTTTCGCCGAGACGCTTCGCCGCCGCGGCTACCGCGTGCTCAAGGGGAAAAACGACGTGCTGTCCGGCATCCGCCGCACCGCCGAGCTGCTGCGCCGCGGCAAACTGGTGCTGTGCGACACTTGTCCTGACTGCCTGCGCGAGATGGAACTTTACGCCTGGGCAGACGGCGACAGCGTCCGCAAGGAGCACGATCACGCGATGGACGATATGCGCTATTTCGCCGCCACCGTCCTGTCGGCGGACGCGCCGTCATTCACCGCGCGTGCCGTCGCGCGCGGAGGAAAGGAAAACGAGGAAACATGAGAAGAACGAAAAAGAAAAACCGCGGGACGCCCGCCGCCGCCTCGCAACTGCGCGAGAGCCGGCCCGCGCCGTTCGGCGCGCTTTCGTCCGTGCCGCTCGGCGGGCAGGAGACGGCGCTTTACCGCGCGATGCGGCAGTCGCTGCCGATCCTGGACGCCGCGGTGACGAAACTCGTGCGGCTGACGGGCGGCTTCACCGTACAGTGCGCCGACAAAACAGCCGAGCGCGGTCTGCGCGAATTTCTGCGCACCGTGCCGTGCGGCAGGGCGCAGTACGGCATCGAGGCGTTCCTCGCCGCCTATCTGGACAGCCTGCTGACCTACGGCAGCGCCGTCGGCGAGATGGTGGTCGCGGGCGAAAAACTGCGCGCGGTCTGCTGGGGCGACGTCACGCGCCTGCACGTGATGGAGAGCGACGATCCGCTGGAGGTGACGCTCGGCGCGTGGCGCGACGGCGCGGTGCGTCCGCTGCCGTACCCGCATCTGCTGCTGTTCACCACGCTCGGCGCGGAGGCGGAGAGTCCCTACGGCGTGTCGCTCCTGCGGTCGATGCCGTTTCTGGCGGATATTCTGCTGAAGATCTACCGCACGGTCGGCGTCAACTGGGAGCGGGCGGGAAACGTCCGCTACTCGGTGGTCTACAAGCCGGGCGCGGGCGACGCCGAACAGGCGGCGGCGGGAGGTCGCGCCGAGGAGATCGCGTCCGCGTGGTCGGACGCGATGCGTGAAACCGGCGGAGGCGTGCGCGATTTCGTGGCGGTCGGCGACGTGGAGATCAAGGTCATCGGCACGGACGGGAAGATCCTCGACTCCGAGGTCCCCGTGCGGCAGATTTTGGAGCAGCTCGTGGCGAAGACCGGTCTGCCGCCGTTCCTGCTGGGGCTGAACTGGTCGTCCACCGAGCGCATGAGCAGCCAGCAGGCGGACCTGCTGACCAGCGAGCTCTGGGCGATCCGCCGCGCCGTCGAACCGGCGCTGCGGCGCGTCTGCCGCATGTGGCTCGATCTCGAGGGGCACGGCTGCCCGTTCGAGATCGTCTGGGACGAGATCTCCCTGCAGGACACCGTCGAGGAGGCGCACGCGGACCTGTACCGCGCGCAGACCGAAAAACTGAGGGAGGAAACGTAATGGACGTCAGAAAAGCCGCCGGCGTGCTGGAGACGGGCAGTCCGTCCCCTGCGCAGTTGGCGGAGATCAACAAGCTGACCAAGTCGCCGCTGACGGCGGACGAGGTCTACATCTTTGCGGTGCGGCTGTGCGACGATCAGCCCGACCGCGATCTGGAGAAGTTCTCCGCGACCGCGCTCGAGCAGCTCGCGCCGATGTTCGTCGGCAAGACGGGCATCGCCGACCACGCGTGGCAGACGGATCGGCAGCTCGGCAGGATCTTCGCCGCCGAGGTCGTCCGCGATGAAGACGCCGTGTGGCTCAAGGCGTGGGTGTATATGCTGCGCTGCGACAAGACCGCCGACCTGATCCGCGAGATCGAGGGCGGCATCAAGAAGGAGGTCAGCGTCGGCTGCGCCATGGCGCGCACGACCTGCTCCGTGTGCGGCGCGGACTACGGCGTGTGCGAGCACCGCAAGGGCGTCACCTATGACGGAAAGCTCTGCGTGGCGGTGCTGGAAGAGCCGACCGACGCGTATGAGTTCTCCTTCGTCGCCGTCCCCGCGCAGCGGGCGGCGGGCGTCGTCAAGGCGGCTTCGGACGCGCAGAGCGCCGAGGTCCTGCGCGACGCCGCCTTCGGACGCGCCTACCGCGAGCGACTTCAGAAGGACGTCGTGCGGCTCGGTCTTGTGCTGGACACGGGGCTGAGCGAGACGCTCCTTCGCGCGATGGTGCGCTCGCTCGACGCGCCGCAGATGGAGGCGGTGCGCAGCGCGCTTGCCGAAAAGGCGGCGCAGCTGTTCCCGCCCGCGACGCAGCTTCCGCGCGACACGGACGAAACGGACGCGACGGACAGCGCGTTTCTCATTTAACAAAAGGAGAGAAAATCATGGTCAAATTTGATTCGATCCACAGCGATCTCGTGACCTTCGCCGCGGCGAGCGGGCTGACCGCCGGCAGCGTCTGCAAGGTCACGGCAAACGGCACCGTCGGCGCGTGCTCGGCGGGTGACGCCTTCTGCGGCGTCGCCGGTCCGATCCGCGGCGGCATGACCGGCGTGCAGCTGCACGGCTATCTGCTGCTGCCGTACACCGGCACCGCGCCGACCGTCGGCATGGGCGTTCTCGCCGCCAACGGCACCGGCGGCGTCAAGACGGCGGAGAGCGGCAGGACCTGCTGCATCGTCTCCGTCGACACCGCCGCCAAGACGGTCGGTTTCTTTCTGTAAGGAGGATACGTGATGAGTTACGACAATCTGAAACTGGAAAAGGGCATGTACCGCGAAAGCGGCGCCTCGTTTTCCCAGGTGCTGGAAAAGCTCGACCCGAGCGAAAACTACAAGGGCACTTCCCTGGAGGGCACCGACGCGTTCCAGCGCCAGCTGAAGCGCTTTGACATCCGCGTCAAGGGCGCGTCGAGCGATCCCGTGGAGAAGTTCTTCTCCACGCTGGATTCCGCCGTGCTGTTCCCGGAGTACATCTCCCGCGCGGTCAAACAGGGCATGGAGGAGGGCGACGTGCTGCCCAAGCTCTGCGCCACGACCACGCGCATCGACGCGATGGACTACCGCAGCATCTTCTCCGACGCCTCTGCCGAGGACAAGACGCTCGCCGAGGTCGCCGAGGGCGCATCCATCCCCGCGACCGAGATCAAGAGCAAGTCGAACCTGATCCGTCTGCGCAAGCGCGGCAGGCTGCTGGTCGCGTCGTATGAGGCGATCCGCTTCCAGAAGCTCGACCTGTTCTCCGTCACGCTGCGGCAGATCGGCGCGTACATCCGCGCCATGCAGCTGCAGGACGCCATCGACGTGCTGATCTCCGGCGACGGCAACAGCAACGCCGCGCCGGTGCTGACGATCGGCACCAGCCCCATGACCGGCACCGCCGGCACGCTGACGTATAAGCAGCTTGCCGAGTTCTGGGCGCAGTTCGATCCCTACACGATGAACACCATGCTCTGCGGCAGCGGCGTGATGGTGGACATGCTGGGTCTGACCGAGCTGCAGAACCCGCAGACGGGGCTCAACTTCCAGGGCACGGGCACGCTCTCGACGCCGCTGGGCGCGGAGCTTGTGCGCACCGACCGCGTGCCGTCCGGCAAGCTGATCGGTCTCGACCGCCGCTACGCGCTGGAGATGGTGCAGGCGGGCGACGTCGCCGTGGAGTACGACAAACTGATCGACCGTCAGCTTGAGCGCGCCGCGATCACCTCGATCTCCGGCTTCGGCAAGATCATGACGGACGCGGCGAAGGTGCTGGTGATCTGATGATCACGCCGGACGACGTGTATGCCGTCGCCGTGCGCTACGCAGGTCTCGCCGACGGCGAGCAGAACTGCCTGATGCAGCTTTGCCGCGCGGCGCTGGGGCGGCTGCGGCGCGATCTGGCGGACGGCGTGGAGGAAACCGACTGCGCCGACAGTCTGATCTGCGCGGCGGGCATGCTGGCGGCGGCAGATCTCACCGCCGTCACCGCAGGCGCCGAGCAGTTCAAGGCGGGTCCCGTGTCCGTCACGCGGGACGACCGCGCGCGGGCAAAGCGCCTGCGCGAAGAGGCGGCGCTGCTGCTGGCACCGTGGTGCCGCGGCGCGTTCCGCTTTTTGAGCGTATGAACGCCGCGGTGCAGAGGCTGCTCGAAAAATGGGGCAGCGACGTGACGGACGTATATCCGGACGGCACGCGCAGGACGGTCAGGGCGGTCTTCGTACCGTCGCACTCCGTCAGTTGGCAGAACATGCGCCGCGTCGTCCGCGACCACGGGGAGATCCCGACGGGACAGATGTTTTACGCCGGACCGGCGGACGTCGATCTGACGGCCGCCGACCGGCTGGAGTTTGACGGCGGCAGCTACCTGCCGCGCCGCTGGGAGAGAATTTTGCTCGCCGGCGAGGCGCTGTACGGCTGGGGGCTTGCCACGCCGCTGGGGGAGGAACCATGCGAGAACTTGTTGACGCCGTGATGGCGGCGCTTCGCGCCGCGGGGCTGACCGTCACGGAAAAATTCCCGAATTTCGAGGCAAAGCGGCTGCGGCAGCCGGTCGTCGCCGTCTCGCTGCGCGCGCTGCGCGGCGAGGGCAGCGGACTGACCGATTATCTCGGCGAGACCGAGGACGGCACGGCGCGCTACGGCAAACGCTGCGAGGCGGAATTTCTCTGCCGCATCGCCGCGCCGATCGGCTCGTCCACCCGCGAGCCGACCGAGACCGTCTGCGCCGCGCTGCTCGGCGGCGTTGCCGGCATGAACGTCCGCAGCGTCACGCTGGACGAAGTGGGCTTCGACACGGTCGCCGACTGCTATATGCAGGACGTCACCCTGACGGCGGGCGTGTATCTGTACGCCGAGCAGGAGGACATCGACGCGGCGTTTGAGGATTTCAAACTGGAGTGTGAGTGCAAATGAGTATCGTATTTCATGAGCGTCCCGGCGTGTATTCGGACTACACCGCGTCGAGCGTGAACGCCTCCGGCGGCGGCAGCAAGACCGTCGCCCTGATCGGCGTCAGCACGGCGGAGCCGGGACTTTATACCGTCACGTCCCTGACCGACGGCGTGACGGCGTTCGGAGACGGCAGCGAACTGGGCAGGATGCTGACCGCCGCGTATGAAAACGGCGCCGGCACGGTCCTGGCGTACAGTCTTGCGTCCGACACGGCGGAAAACTACGCGAGCGCCATCGCCGCCGTCATGGCGGAAAAGGCGGCGTCGTACTGCGCCGTCGGCAGCGACAGCGTCACGGTGCAGCAGGCGCTGCGCGACGCGATCGCCGCCGCTTCGCAGCAGAAGGGCGAGTGCATCGGCGTCGTGGGCATGGACGTGCCCGCCAAGCAGGATCTTCTCACCCGCGCCGCCGCGCTGGACAGCGAGCGCATGGTGCTGGTGGGGCCGGACGTGTACCGCGTCGGCGAGACGGCCGCCTGCGGCGGCAAGCTGCTCGCCGCGGCGCTGTGCGGCTTGCTCGCCGCGCAGACCGATCCCGCGCTGCCGCTCAACGGCGCGGTGCTGCAGGGCTTCGGCGCGGTCAGCGCCGACTTTTCCGAGAGCGACATCGACGCGCTGGTGCAGGGCGGCGTGACCGTCGTGACGGCGCAGGCGGGACAGGTCAGCGTCCTGCGCGGCGTCACCTCGCGCCGCACCACGGGCGAGGGACGCGACACGACCTATCGCGAGCTGGGCACGATCCTGGTCATCGACGACGTGATCCCCGGCATCCGCAGCGCGCTGGCATCGCGGTTTCCCCGCGCGAAGAACAACGCGTCCACGCGCGGCGCGATCCGTTCGCAGGTCATCGTCGAGCTGGAGAGCCGTCTCGCGCGCGAGATCATCGACAGCTACGACGACGTGACGGTCGAGCCGTCCCCGACCGACGCGACGACCTGCCTTGTCAGCTTTTCGTTCACCGTCACGCACGGGCTGAACCGCATCTGGCTGACGGCGCACATCTCGGTGTAAGGAGGAGCTTATGGCTACGACAGGAACGATCCCGACGACGTCGGACATCTATCTGGAGATCAACGGCAAGAAGGTGGCGGTCGTGCAGAGCTACAAGGTCACGGCGCAGCGCAGCGCGAAGCCGATCCTCGCCTTCGGGCAGGAGGAGCCGGTGGCGACCATCCGCGGCGCGGCGCAGTACACGCTGGAGCTGACGCGCATCTACGCCACCGACGCGGCGATCCGCGACGGGCTGGATTTCTACGGTCTTTCGGACTTCAATCTGGTCATCGTCAAGCCCGACCGCAGCGTCATCTACACCGGCTGCCAGTGGGCGCAGCTGCAGGAGAGCGCCGAGGTCGGCGGCACGGTGCTGGAGCGTGTGACCGTCACCGCCTCGCGCCGCGTGGAAAAGAAGGCGTGAAGCGGTACCGGTTCTACCCCGTGACCGCCGCCGCGCTGCTGGACGCGGCGCGGGAGGCGGAGGGGCTGATCGGGCGCGACGCGGAGGCGGGGCTTGCACGTAACGCCTGCCTGCTCTCGCGCGCGGTGTACCGCGGCGGCAGACGCGCGTTTTCCTCGGGCGAGGACGTTTTGCGCACGCTGACGGCGGAGACGATCGCCTGCTGGACGAAGGCGTATTGCGCGCTGCTGCGCCCGAGCGAGCCGTCGGATATAGAGCGGCTTCGCTGGCGTGTGCTGCGCACGTTCGGCGTGCTGCCGACCGAGCGGCGCGCCAAACGGCTGACGGCGGACGATCTGCGCCGCTGTGCGCTGCAGTTTCGGCTCGACGACGAGGAGAAGCTGCGCGACGTCTGCCCGCAGTGCCGCGAGGAGCTGCTCTCACACCGCTGCCCCGTCTGCGGCGCGGCGCGGTTCGAGGAAAACCCGAATTTCGATCCACGGCGCTTTGAGGAGTTGAAGGCAAATGACGGATTATCTGACGCGGCTGCTGAAGAAGCAGGAAGACCTCTGGCAGCCCGATGAAACGGACGGCGTGATCCTGCTCCGCACCGCTGACGCGCGGACGGAAAAGCAGACCGCCGTGCGCCGCACGCCGTCGGCGGAGGCGGCGTGGCAAATCGCGCAGGAGCAGAGCGCCGAGGCGCAGTTTGCCGAGACGCTCGCCGCCGCGGATCAGGCGCAGACCGCAGTGATGCGCCTCGAAACGCTGCGCGAGACGCGGCTGTATGTTACCGCAAATCAGCCGCAGACCGTTCGGACGGGGCCGACCGGGAGCCCGTCCGATGAGCAGAGCGTGACGCCTTCGGAGGCGGCGCTCTCGATGGCGGCGATCTCCCGTTACTTTGAGCGCGACGCCAGACGCTACGGCTGACGCGCTCCCTCCCGCCCCGCGGGGCGGGAGGATCTTTCGGAAAAGGAGTGATCCCATGCTGGCGCCGATGCGCTACAAGGATTTTACATGGCCGCACAACCCGCGGACGTATTCGATCACCTATGAGCGGCAGACCGCGCTGCACAAGGTGCCGATGGGCGCGTACACGATGGAGGACATGGGGCGCGGCTGCCGCGTCATGCGCGGCGAGGGGGAATTTTACGGTAAGGACGCCTACGAGACGTTCAAAAAACTGGCGACGGTCTTCTACAGCGCCGGTCCGGGCGTGCTGTTCCATCCCGTGTGGATGACGACCGGCGCGTATTTCACCGGGCTGAAGCTGCTGCAGGAGCCAACCGAGAACTACGTGGCGTACAGCTTTGAGTTCCGCGAGGGCTTCACCGGCTACCGCGGCATGACGCTCGTCTCGTCCGCGCCCGCCGCGCAGACGGCTTCCGCCGCGAAAAGCGAGGTGTGGCACACGGTCGTCGCGGGCGACACGCTGTGGGCGCTGGCGAACCGCTACGGCACGACCGTCGCCGCGATCGTGAAGCTGAACCCGTCGATCTCCAATCCCAACCGGATCTACGTCGGGCAGAAGGTGCGCGTGTCATGACGGGGTTTCTCATCACCTGCGGCGGCGAGACGTGGCAGCTTCCGCCGCTGCTTTCCTGGGAGGTG
Source organism: Oscillospiraceae bacterium (assembly GCA_017443965.1). Taxonomy (GTDB): domain Bacteria; phylum Bacillota; class Clostridia; order Oscillospirales; family Oscillospiraceae; genus RGIG3566. Next base: position 5,149 of record JAFSXP010000085.1, on the reverse strand, counting down.
CAGCGCACGGACGGCGATCCGTGCGACAGCGCCGTCGTGACGTTTCTCTTTGAGCCTGCGCGGCTCGGCGAGCTGAAAAACGCCACAAGATTGCGCCTTGCGCGGGACGGCGAGACCGCGTTTTTCGGCGTGATCGACGAATTCGAGGCGTCCGTCGGCGACGGCGGCAGACGCGTGACGGTCTCGGCGCGGTCGCTCGCCGCGCTGCTGATGGATAACGAGCTGCGCGCCGCAAGCTACCGCGTGCTGACGCTCGCCGACGCGCTGGCGGTGTTCGCCCTGCCGTGCGGCGCCACGAAGACGGAGACGGACGCGCTGCCCGCGGTACGGGATTTCGCGGTCGATACCGGCACGACCTGCTGGCAGGCGCTCTGCGGCTTCTGCCGCCACAGCGCCGGTCTTCGTCCGCGCTTTTCCGCGGACGGCACGCTGCTCATCAAAAAACCGTCCCCGCGGCGCTGGCTGCTCGGCGACACCTGCGGCTTCACGTCGGCAACGTATCGCCTGTGCCGCAGCGGCGTCATCTCGCATCAGACCGTCGTCACCGCGCGCGGCGCGGCGGAGACGGCGGAAAACGCGCCGTTTATAAAGCTCGGCGGCATGGCGCGGAAGGTGTCGATGCGCACGGGAAATCTCCTGAACGCGCAGTGGCGCACGGCGCGTCAGCGCGTGGAGGACTCTATGCGCGGCGCGGTCACGCTGACGGTGACGCTCGCGTCCGGCTTCGGCGCGCAGCCGGGCGACACGGTGCAGGTCGCGCTTTCGCAGCTCGGCGTTTCGGGCGACTACACGCTGCGCGCCGTCACCGACCGCTGCGAGCGCGGCGTGCGGGAATGTGAACTGGAACTGGAGGGAACGCTCGGATGAAATGGCTGTCAAAACAAGTCGCCGCCGCAAAACAGGCGGCGCCGCTCTCGTCGGAGGGCGTGGTGTCCATCGGCGGCGGAGAGCCCGCCGTCGTGACGGACGGCGAGGTGCGTGGGGCGGCGGTCGTGTCGCCCGGCGGCTACCAGTGGCAGCCGCAGACGGACGAGACCGTTCTGGTGATTCGCGCTTCGCGTGACTGCGTCGTCGGTACGGTACGGGGCGCAGCCGGCGATCTCGCGCCCGGCGAGGTGCGCATCACGGGCGGCGGCGCGTCGATCTGCCTGCGGCGCGGCGGCAGGATCGAACTGACGGGCAGGGTGTTCGTGAACGGAGAGGAGTTGGTACTGTGACGGATCTGCTGCATCGGGGCGACTACTGCCCGGACGGCAAGGGCGGCGTCGCCCGCGTCGAGGGAAACTGGGCGCTTCTCAATGAGGCGCTGTTCCGGCTGACGTGCCGCCGCGGCAGTTTTCCGCTGCTGCCGGAACTGGGCAGCCGTCTGTACCGGCTGCCTTCCGAAAAACCGTCCGCGCGCGATATGGCGGCGCGGCAGTACGCCGCCGAGGCGCTGGCGGATCTGGACGTCACGGTGACGGACGCAAAGGTCACCGTGACGGGCCGCGACACCGCCTCCGTGCGCGTGACGCTGTCAACGGGCGGCGAGGAAATGACGATCGAGGTGGAGACATGAAACAGGCACAGGAGATCTATCGGGATATGCTCTCGGTCTTTCGGGAAAAGACCGGGTTTTCGATGGCAGACTCGTCCGATCTGGCGGTGCGGCTGTACGCCGCCGCCGCGGAGATCGAGACGCTGTACGTCTACGGCGACTGGGTGCTGGCGCAGAGTTTTCCGCAGACGGCGGCGGGGGAATATCTCGACCTGCACGCCGCGCTGCGCGGTCTGCGCCGCGCGGACGCATCCGCGGCGACGGGCACGCTGCGCTTTTCGCTGGACGAGGCGCGCTCTGCAGACGTGACCGTTCCCGCGGGGACGGTCTGCCTGACGGCGGGGCTTACGCGCTTCGTCACGACGGAGGGCGGCGTCATCGCCGCGGGGGAGACTTCCTGCAACGTGGCGGCGCGCGCCGAGGAGTCGGGTGAAAGCGGCAACGCGGACGCCGGCACAGTCACACAGATGGCGCTGCCGCCGACCGGCGTCAGCGCCTGCACCAACCCCGCCGCGTTTACGGGCGGCAGGGACGCGGAGGACGATGAGACGCTCCGCGCGAGGGTGCTGGAGAGCTTCGTCCGTCTGCCGAACGGCGCGAACGCCGCGTTCTATGAGACGCGGGCGCGTTCGCACGAGGGCGTGGGCGGCGTGGAGGTCAAGCCGCGCAGCCGCGGCGCCGGTACGGTGGACGTGATCGTCGCCGGCACGGCGGGCGTGCCTTCGCAGGCGCTGCTCGACGAGATCGAAGACGATCTTGCGAGCGTGCGCGAGATCGCGGTGGACGTGCAGGTGCTTGCGCCGCAGACCGTATCGGTCGACGTGACGGCGCAAATCCGGCCTGCCGACGGGGTGAGCGCGGCTGCGGCGATCGCCGCGGCGGAAAGCGCGATCCGCCGTCTGTTCACGGGCGAGCGGCTGGGAAAGCCGCTGTATCTCGCGGAACTCGGCAAGTGCGTCTACGACACGGGACTTGTCAAAAACTACGCCTTCACCGCGCCGCAGGCGGATATCGCCGCCGTGTCCGGCACGCTGCCGGTCTGCGGTACGGTGACCGTGACGGAGGGCGCGTGATGGGTTACGCGGCTGAACTTCGGTCGCTGCTGCGGCCGACGGGCGTTTACGACCTTTCGCCGGGCAGTCTCTCCGGTGCGGCGGTCGAGGCGCTCGGCGCGGCGCTGGACGACGCCTGCGCGTATCTGGAGCGTTGCTGCCGCGAGGCGCTCGTTATGACGGCGGAGGACGAGGGACTGCGCCGTATGGAGGCGCTTTTCCCGTTCGCCGCGCCCGAGGGCACGGCGGCACGGCGTGCCGCGATCGCGGGCTTCGTGCAGGTAAGCGGCGACGGCTTCACGCCCGCCGCGCTGGAGCGCTGCCTTTCCGCCTGCGGTACCGGCTGCGCCGTCCGCGAAAAGGACGCGGGCGCGTTGGAGGTGCTGTTCCCCGGCGTGATCGGCGAGCCGGACGGCTACGCCGAGAAAAAGCGCGTCATCGAGAGCATCCTGCCGTGCCATCTGCGGACGGATTACGTGCTGATGCGCTGTACGTTCGCGCTGACCGAATCGGAGGAACTGACGTGGAACGATCTGGCGTCGTGGACGTTTTTCGACTGGGCGTCGCACGTGTAGTTGAGTTTTTCGGCGCATCGTGCTAGAATAAGAAAAAACCGACGAAACGTCGGCCTGGTGGGATGATTGTGAAAAAGATACTGATCGCGCTTTTGTGCTGCTGCCTGCTGGCAACGGCGGCGATGGGCGTGTCGCTCGACCGCCTGACGACCGACTGCACCGTGGACGAGGACGGCGACTGCCATATCGTGCAGACCGCCGAGTTCAAGGACGTCGACAGCGCGCAGCCGCTGACGCTCGCCGTCAGCGAGGGGGCGCAGAACGTGTCCGTGGACGGGTGCAGCGCCGCCGTGCGCGGCCAGCTCGTCACCGTGGAGGGCGGCCTCAGCGGCGACGTCACGCTGGTGATGCGCTACGATCTCGCCCGCCGCGCCGAGGAGACCGAGACCGGTCAGCGGCTGACGGCGGAGCTTGTCTGCGCCCAGTGGGAACTGCCCGCGGAGCGGTATAAGTTCACGGTCGTCCTGCCCGAGAAGACCGACGCGCAGCCGCGCTTCACCGGCGGCTACGACGGCGCGGGCGTGGAGGACAAGCTGACCGTCAGCGCCGAGGGACGCGCCGTCTCCGGCATCCTGCGCGGCGGCCTGCTGGACCACGATTCGTTCACGATGACGCTCGACGTGCCCGCGGGGTATTTCCGCGCGGGAACGCACCGCTCGACCGGCGCGGCGCCGTGGATCCTGACGGCGCTGATCGTGCTGCTCGCCGCGGCGGCGGTCTGGTACTGGCTGCGATTTCTGCGCAGCGGCAGGCTGCACGTGCAGTCGCGCACGCTGCCGCCCGACGGCGTCACCGCCGCCGAACTGCCGCTTCTGCTGTGCGGCTGTGACGCGCCGCTCGGCGCGCTGGTATGCGAATGGGCGGAACTCGGCTATCTAACCGTCACCGAAAAACGCGCCGGCGCGGCGGTGCTTCGCAAGAGCATGGACATGGGCGCGGAGCGGCGCGAAGAGGAGCGGCGCATCTTCGACGCGCTGTTCCGTTCGAGCGACGTGTGCGAGTCGGACAGCCCGCGCTGGAAAAAGGCGACCGACGCCGCGGCAAAACTGCTGCGCGGCTGCTGTGCGCGGCGGCTTTACGACCGCGCGGGCGGCGGACCGCTGATCCCGCGGGCGCTTGCCGTGCTTGCGTGCGGGCTTGCGCTGCTGAACACGATGGCGCAGCTGCTGCCCGCGGGCGGCGTCAAATGGCTGCTGCTGATCGTGTCGTTCGCGGCGGGCGCCGTGATGGGCGCCGTTATCGTGCGCGCGGTCATCCGCGCGGCGGTGCGCGATATCCCGTGGCTCATCTGCGGCGCGGCATCGTTTGCCGTGATGTTCCTGCTCGCCAGAGTCGGCGGCGGTCTGCTGCCGATGGTGATCGCGCTGGCGCTTGCCTGCGCCGCGGGCGGGTTCACGCGGTTCGGCGGACGGCTGACGGCGGCGGGCGTCGGCGTGATGGAGCAGTGCCTCGGCTTCGTGCGGTTTTTGGAGGAGGCGGACGCGGAGCATCTGGCGTCGCTTCTCGAGCGCGACGAGCAGACCGTGCGGCGGCTTCTGCTGTACGCGCACACCGCGGGGCTTGGCAGGCGCTTTGCCGCGCAGCTGCCGGACGCGGAGCAGGAGCCGTATCCGTGGCTGCAGACCGCCGACGGCGCACAGGCGCAGCTCGGCGCGATGTACGATCAACTCAAGCGTGTGCTGACCGCGCTGAAATAGAAAATAAAAAAACCTCTCCCTTTGGGCGGTGCAGATTAGGGATCTTGTAGCCGCAAAGCGGATCTTTTCGTGCGATACTGCGTTATCAAAAGAGGGAATCCGACAAGGATTCCCTCTTTCTCTGCCTTGTCTCGCGCAAAAATCTCTCGCTGTGAGGTAAAGGGTACTGCGCAGTTTTGAGCCAGCAATTTTTCGTCAAGACAAAGCACAAAATGCGGGCAACCTGACGGATTACCCGCATTTTTAATGCAGTATTGGCGGAAAAGGGCGGCTCAAAACCTACAATAT
>JAFSXP010000084.1 GCA_017443965.1 Oscillospiraceae bacterium | reverse complement strand
CGGACGTCGCCATCGCGTCAGCGGACGTGGTGCTGATGCGCTCCGATCCCATGGATATCGTGTCCGGCGTGGAGCTTTCCCGCGCCACGATGCGCAATATCAAGATGAATCTCCTCTGGGCGTTTTTCTACAACACGCTCGGCATCCCGCTGGCGGCGGGGGCGCTGTATCCGCTGTGGGGCGTCCGGCTCAGCCCGATGATCGGCGCGGCGGCGATGAGCTTCAGTTCGGTCTGCGTCGTGTCGAATGCGCTGCGGCTGCGGCGCTTCAAGCCCACGGCGGCGCAGGAGAAGGTCAAAACATCCGAAAAGGAGGAACGAGATATGATCACGTTGAAGATCACCGGCATGATGTGCCAGCACTGCAAGGCGCACGTCGAACAGGCGCTTCGCGCCGTGCCCGGCGTCACCGAGGTCACGGTCGACCTCGAGGGCGGCAGCGCCAAGGTCGCGGGCGGAGACGCCGCCGCGCTGGTCGCCGCGGTCAAGGCGGCGGGCTACGACGCGCAGGAGGCATAAATAAAAAAGACGGCTTTCCGGTTGGAAAGCCGTCTTTTTGCTGCGGTTTATTTTGCGCTGATGAATACGGTGTCGTCGCCTGCGCCGCCGACGTCGTCCTGCCACATGATCTCGTTCGCGCTGTTCAGGATGAACTTGCCGGTGCCGTTCTCATAATCCACCGCGGTGGTGGAGTGCGTCTCGTCCGTGAACGTGGTGGTCGTCATCGTGCAGTCGTCATAGGTCAGCTCGCCGCCGTTGCCCGCAGTCGCCGTCATGGTCCAGTCGCTCGACTCCCACGCGCTGCTGCCCCAGTGGATGTTGACGTCGTACTTGCCGTCGCCGCGCTTTTCGATCTCGATCATGCCGCGGCCTGCGATCTTCTCCGCCCAGGTGCCGATCAGATCGTCCGCCGTGTAGCCGAGCGCGACGTTTGCGCCCGATTCGACCAGCGCGTCGTACCACGCCTGCATGACGTCGGTCGCGTTGAGGTCCTCGTCGGTGAACGTGATGCGGTACAGCGCCTCGTAATCGTCGCTCCACACCTCGCGCACCAGCGTCTTATCCGCCGTGAAGAAGTCGAAACGCACGTTGTCGTCCGGGAACGCCAGCACCACGTATTCGCCGTCCGGCGCCTCCTCGCCGTCGGCATATGCGATCGTCACGCCGTCGCGGAGCTGCTCGACAAACGGCGTCGGGTCCACGCCGTTCGGCGCCATCGGGCCGTACTCGGTGGTGCTGATGGTGTAGTTTTCCACGCCCTGGTAGTCGATCTGCGCCAGGTGGATGTCCAGATCGGTGTTGGTGCGCTCGTCGGCGATCAGCGCGTTGGCGGCGACAAACTCGTTGCGCACGTCGTCCCACGCCCATTCGTTCATCGCCGACCACTCCGGCATCGCGGCGGTCATGGCGTCGTTGTCCTCGCGGACCAGCGTCACGTCCGTGGGATGCTCGTAAAGGTAGTAGGTGCCGCTCTCGTCGCGGGCGAAGATCTCAGAGCCGGACATATCGCCGCACTGATAGTCTTCCGCAGTCGCTTCGTCCACCGTGGAGATGCCGAACAGCCAGCCGGCGCCGGCGGGGTCATAGCCCTGCGCCTTTGCCGCCTCCATGGACGCCTTTTCCGACACGCGGAACAGACGGCCGCCCTCATCCTGCGGGGTCTCCACAAGCAGCAGCTCGGCGTACTTTGCCGGGATCGTCAGCGTCTTGCCGCCGTTTTCATAGACGGCGTCGGCGCTTTCCGCGCCGGTATCGGCGGGCTTCGTGCCGCACGCCGCGAGCGACAGCGCCAGCGCCGCGATCAGCGCGAAGCAGAGGATTGTTTTCTTCAAAGTCATCATGATCCTTCCTTTCTGTTTGTGCGGCGCAAAGCGCCTTCATGACTTTGTATAGATTCTACTCCATATTGTATCAAAAAAGCAAGTGCGATTTCTTTTCCGTCAATCAAACTCCGCCCAGAAGGCGGCGAGTTCCTTTTCGTACTTCTCCTGCTCGAGGTAATAGCTCTCGCCGTGGTTTGCGCCGGGGACGATCAGCAGCCGCTTCGGCGCGGCGCACGCCGTGTAGTTCTCATACGTCATCCACACCGGCACCAGCCGGTCCGCCGCGCCGTGCGCGAAAAAGACGGGGATGTCCGTCACGGCGAGCGCGTCCACCGTGGAATACTGGTCGAGCCGCATGCGGTTCCTTGCGCGGAACATCGCGTCGGCAAGCGTGCGGTGCAGGCTGTAGGGCAGATGCAGATTGTTCTCCATCACGTGCTTCCACTCCGCCGCCGGCGAGGTGAAGCCGCAGTCCGCCATGACGCCGCACACGTTTTTCGGCAGCTCCAGACCTGTCGCCATCAGCACGGTCGAAGCGCCCATGGAGACGCCGAACAGGTAGATCGGCACGTCCGCGCCGCACCGCTGCGCCGCCCAGTACGCCCAATCGGCGCAGTCAAAGCGCTCGGTCAGCCCGAAACCGATGCAGTCGCCGCCGCTGGCGCTCTGCCCGCGCTGCTCGGCGCACAGAAGCGCGCAGCCGTTTCGGAACAGGAAGTCGGAAAACAGACCGAAATTGCTCCACCTGCCGCGCCAGCCGTGCATGGCGACGATCACGCGCTTCGCTCCCTCGCACGGATAAAAATGCCCCACCAGCGGCGTGCCGTCCTGCGCGGTGAGCGTCACGGTCTCGTGCGGCAGCGCGGCAAACGCGTCTCCCGCGCCGCGCCATGCCGTGAGGAATTCGTTGTTGAAGTCCAGACCGGGCGCATGCTCGGTGACACGGTGGAACAGCGCCGGCTCCTCGCGGTCGATGGCGGCGCTGACCAGAAACCTCGTGACGGCGCAGGATACCGCCGCCGCGCCCGCGACGGTGGCTGCGCCGATCAGCGCGGCTTTCCAAGTCTTCATGGCGATCACTCCTTTATCGGTTTCAGCATAGCACATTTTTCCGAAAAGCTCAATTTCCTTCGGTGTGGAATTTTCTGAAAAAATAGCTTGACAAGCGGCGGGCGCGTCTGTATAATAAAACACGCCGCTGATGGGCGAACGACGGGAGCATAGCTCAGCTGGGAGAGCACTTGCCTTACAAGCAAGGGGTCACAGGTTCGAGCCCTGTTGTTCCCACCATCACACACGGCCCGGTGGTGCAGTCGGTTAGCACGCCAGCCTGTCACGCTGGAGGTCGACAGTTCGAGTCTGTTCCGGGTCGCCAAATAAATTGAGCCGAGCTTTGGCTCGGCTCGATATGCCTCTGTAGCTCAGTAGGTAGAGCAGCGGACTGAAAATCCGCGTGTCGTTGGTTCAACTCCGACCGGAGGCACCATTTGCGGGTGTAGCTCATCTGGTAGAGCGCCACCTTGCCAAGGTGGAGG
>JAFSXP010000083.1 GCA_017443965.1 Oscillospiraceae bacterium | reverse complement strand
CGCTCATCCAGTGTAAAATGTTTGTAGGACAACATGATTCCCTCCCGTGCGTGTTTTAGTGGTACAAACATTCTACACGATTGGGTGTCATGTTGTCTTCTTTTGTTTTTCTCAGTGTTGCACTTCAAATGATAACCTGTCTCCCCCCCTTCCTATGCAGGGCGCGGCGTCCCCGACGCGCCGCAAACAACAACACCGTGCTTCCCAAGAAGCACGGTGTTGTTGCTGTTGTTCAGCGGAAGCCGAAGTCGCTCATGGAATAACCGTACAGTGCCAGCACGCGGTTCGCGAGCTCGGTCGAGCCGCGAAGAAGACTGCCTGCGAGCGATTGGTGCACGGCGGTCATGTCCTGCCCGCCGATCGAGGCTTCGCCTTCCACATATGTGAACGTGACGCCGCTCCCGTCGAACAAGGAGGCGTCCATCACCGCGGAGCCGTAAAAATCGGCGCTGCTGCTGCCCTCGTTGTAATAGAAATAGCTGAGCAGATGCTGATACGAATCCTCGCTCAGACTGATGATGATGCTTGCCATGACGCCGTCGTATGTTTTTCTGGCGTTGAGACGGAGCTCGTCATACTCTGCATTATAGTGGATACCGTACAGCGTATATCCGTGCGTGTCGTAACGCGTCTCGCTGTACATCGGGGAATCAGCGAACGTGTCGTTCGCGTGCTTGTCGATATAATCCCACAGGCAGGCGGCGGCGATCTGCTGATCGGTATAGGTCGTGGCTTTTGCCAGCTCCTCCAGCGAGGTCACGGACGAGGCGCGGTAGCCGCTGACGACGGAGATCGGCAGCGCGAAGCCGATATTCTCGCCGCTTTCGATCCCTGCGGAGGTGATGCCGATGACCTCGCCGTATTCGTTCAGCAGCGCGCCGCCGCTGCTGCCGTGCGAAATCGCGGCGCTCGTCTGGATGTACGTTACGCCGTCGATCTGACGGCTCGGGTTGGAGATGATCCCGTCGGAGATCGTGTTGTCCAGCCCCTTCGGACTGCCGATCGCGTAGGCGGCGGCGCCGCCCACCACGGTCGACGCGCTGCCCGCGGTCAGATAGGGAAAGCCGCTGCCTTTTACCTTGAGCACCGCCCAGTCGGTTTCCTCGCTGTAGTCGTAAACGCCCTCGACGTCGCTGACCGCGCCGTTGTCGGCGCGCAGGATCTTCGCGGAATACGCGCCGTCGATCACGTGGTAGTTCGTCACGGCGGCGCCGCCGCTGCTGATGAAGAAGCCGCTGCCGGAGGAGACGGGCGTGCCGCCTGCGTCATAGACCTCGATGTAGAAGACGGCGGGGGAGCATTTTTGATAGATCTCCTTTGCCGTCAGCTTCGCACCTGTCTGGGGAACGGGGGATGAACCGGTGCTGTCGATCATCGCGGTGCGCGTCGCCTCGTCATAGTCCACGCCGAAGCCCAGCGCGTCGCCCAGATCCCGCAGCTTGAAATAGTTGTTGCCGCCGATGTTGTAGACGGAAAGACCGGTGACCGTTCTGCCGTCGATCTGCAGCGTCTGCCTGCTGGGCGTCGCCGTGGCGGACTTGTCGCCGCCCGAGAGATCCAGCTCCGTGCCGTTTTTGCTGTACGCCTCTTTTGTCAGGATGGAAACCGTCTGCGTGGCGGCGTCCCAGCCCACGGCAAACTGCGCCCGCGTCCCGTTGAGCAGGTATGCGACGTCCCGCAGCTTGAAATAGTTGCTGCCGTCGATGTTGTATTTTTCACATTCGATGGGCTTTCCGTCCACCGACAGCTTCTGCGACGACAGCACCGTCATGGCGCGCGCCGGGAAAGCGCATGCGAGCAGGCATGCCACCGACAGCAGAACTGCGATCCGTTTTTTCATGCCGTGTCCTCCTTTGTCTGCCATTAGTATATCGGAGAAAGCGGCAGAATTCAACACGCTTTTCCCCGCCGCGCCGTGTTTCGCCCGCCGATCACGCACCGCACCGGTAGGGGCGACCATCGGTCGCACGCGGACGAGCAATGCTCGTCCCTACGGATACGGTACGTTATGCGGCGTAGGGGCGACCATCGGTCGTCCGCCGCGTCCCCCGTCCCTTGCAGGGCGCGGCGTCCCCGACGCGCCGCGAAAAAAGACCTCCCCGTGGGAGGTCTTTTTTGTTTGAAAATCAATCTTTCAAAAGTTCTGTGCGGCTACCCGACACCCGTCGGCGGCAATCGTGTGATTTTTGTAAGTGTTCCATGTGGGCTCATAGCTGGCATCTGCCTGATTGCCCCACATATCCCATCCTTCACGATCTCCGCGGGCAAACAGCTCGATTCGATTCGGCAGACTGCACGCTTCAATAATCGGGATGATCTCGTCCGGCTTTCTGCTGTGCTCACGTTTTTGAGAACGGACTAAATTAACCTGTGAACGCGCCGGAGCTAAAGTTCTATTTGGCGCACTGTTCTTTTTAATGCCAAAGAGAAGAAGCTCCGTAACATTACGGAAATAGAATCCGACGCCTCTACCGTCAGGCAAGCCGTCTTTGCGAACTTTCTCCCATACAACATTTCCCTTATATTCAAATCCCCAAGCATCCATAACAGCTAAACCTTCCGGAAGCAATGCGTTGGGAATCCAAAGATACAAATGCGCTTTTGTATCTGCAATTTTCGCAACGGGAAGCGCTTTAATATCCGAGAGCGTCATTGTTTCATATCTTGTCAACCGTTTATGCTCCGGCGCAACCTTGCCGGTACGATTTTGGAACTGCCAAGGGGGATCTGCGTAAATCGTATTGTATTTTTTACCGTTCGTAAAGTCCATCAAGTTTTTTATTGTTAAATCAATGTTGCTCATAACCCTTGACACACCCTTTCTTTATACCAACCGCCAAAATCGGACAACCGCCGTTTCGCCTGCTGTCAAGACGATACAGCAATTTCCCCATCCATGTGGTGGACGCTCCGTATTTGGCGAGAATGCCGATCTCTTTGAAAATATCGTTCAACTCTTCCGCTCTTGTGACAATAACGCCTACATCGATCAACCCGCAATCGAAATAGGTGCGCATTGCAAGCAAATCACGGTCAAAGGTTTGATCCTTGCTGTTCCATTCAAGGTCAAATGCCACTTTGTTTTTCAGAAAATCAATGTTATGCCCGTCAATATAACCCGTTATGGTTTCAATTTCAAACGGTTCGTCCGAAAAACGCCCCCTGCGCTGCGCGGTTTGACGGGGATATTTCTTTACAATTAGGTCCCCGGAGATCCGAATTTCACGCCAACCGCAGGGATACAACACCTCATCGAACTTTTTTGGAATCGGTGATTCATTGCCGCCGGCTTTTGAAATATCGTCTATGGTCAATTCCAACCGCCCAAGCGCTGTCTGTATTTCGTGCCATTCCGTCGGAAAACTTTCGTGTAAAATTTCCAAAGCATGTCCATAATCGAAAAACTCATATTTGGTTTGAATCTCCGGCTCTATATAGATTTTGTTTGCAAGCATTCTGCCATCACCCGCTTCATCAAATCATAATCCGGCGGTATACTTCTGCGTCTGCGGTTACTCTAAAAATAATATATCATTTCTTGTCCAATAATGCAATCTTTAACAAGAAAACACAGCGAAAAAAACACCGTGCTTCCCAAGAAGCACGGTGTTTTTATAATTTGCGTTACGCGACGATGCCCTTCCACAGGTAGTAGACCACGTCGCTGCGCGGGCAGGCGCTTGCCGCGACGAACGTGCCGGGCACGCCCTCGAGCAAGTTGTGCGACGTCGCCCAGTTCACCGCCATCTGCGACCAGTTGTCGCCCTCGGCGTAACTGCCGCTCGCGCGGCACATGAACGTCAGCAGTTGATCGCGGTTGAGTTGGTTGTTCGGTGAGAACGTCGTGTCGCTCGTGCCGTTGGTGATGCCCTGCTTCACCGCCCACAGAACCGCGTCGTAGAAGTAGTCGGTCTGACTGACGTCGGTGAACGGGTTGACCGCGTCCGTCGCCTGCGGCTTGCCCGCCGCGCGCCACAGGAACGTCACCGCCTGACCGCGCGTGACGGTCGACGCCGGCGAGAACGTCGTGGCACTGGTGCCGGCGGTCACGCCCTTGCCGACAGCCCAGCCGACCGCCTGCGCGTAGTAAGCGCCCGCGGGCACGTCGGTGAAACTGAGCGAGGCGCCCGGCGGCGTCAGGTTCAGCGTGCCGGTGGCGATGATCGCGCCGGTCGCGGTATAGACCGTGTACGGCAGCGACAGGACGCCGCCCATCGCGCTGGGCACGAAGTACAGGCCGTTCATCGCGGCGGGCAGGATATCGGCGTTCGCGCCGATGGGCGTGCTGTTCTTGTCGAGATACAGCGTGCCGCCGAGACCGGAGGTCGCGCCGAAGCGGATATGGCTCCAGCTCGTGCCGACGGTGTTGCGGATGCTTTCGGCAAGCAGCGTGCCGCCGTTCGACGCGCCAATCGGATCGGAGAAGCTGTACGCGCCCGCCGTGGGCAGCGACAGATTGGTGCTGATGTTGGCGGCGTTGACCATCACGCGGACGGTGCCGCTGAGGGACTTGCCGGCGTAGGTCAGCATGTACGGCACGTTGTAGGTGCCCTCGGACACGGGCTGCGTATACATATCGACGTACTGCGACAGCGAGTAGTCGACGTTGGGACGGATCGCGGTGCCGTCCGCCAGACGCATCACGGCGACGTCGGTGTTGCCGGTGGACGAGAAGCGGATGGTGGCGTTGTCGGCGAGATTCGTGTTGTAGACGGCGGCAAACTGGCTGCGCATCGCCTGCGAGGTGCCGGTGCCGACGTACGGGATACCCAGCGTGGTCGAGACCGAGGGGTTGAAGTCGGCGCTGCCGGCGGAGGAGACCACGACCGTGCAGCTGCGGCGGATCTGCGCGCCGAAGGCGTCCGTCACGACCGCGGTGACGGTCGTCGTGCCGGCGGCGCCGGAATTGAGCACCGCGGTGGCGTTGCTGCCGTAGACCGACACGATGTTATTGTCGCCGGAGATCCACTCCACGCGGTAGTTTGCCGAAAGCGGCTGGATCGAAAGCGAGAGATACTGGCTGCTGTACGGCGCCATCCGCAGCTCGGACGGGTTCATCAGCACCGTCATGCTGGTGTTCTGGACGTTGACCTTGACGGTGCCCTTCATTTGATACGTGCCGTGCTGGAACTGATAGCCCAGCGAATACACGCCCGTCGCGCCGGGGATGAAATACATCTCCGCCCAGTCGCGGAACGTGTAGGTGCGGTTCGTCACGACCTTGGCGCCGCCCAGCGTGTACATCGTGCCGTAGCGGCTGTTGCCCAGCGAGGTGAACAGGATCGAATCGCTCTCCGACGGGTACACGCCGAAGTTGTTCTTGAACGTCTTCGCCATGCTGTCGGAAACCGTGGTGCCGTAGTAGTCCGAGCCGACCGTGACCGTCAGCGACGTGTCGTAGGTGAGCGTCGTGCCGCCGTAGGAGGTGGACTTCTTGACGACCGCCACGCTGCACGAGCAGGTGGTCGTCTTGCCGGTGCCGTCCGTCAGCGTCGCGGTCAGCGTGGTGGTGCCGTAGTTGCCGTGGGATTTCAGCGTGACCGAAGTGCCGCTGCCGTTGACGCTGACGAGATTGGGGTCGGCGATCGACCACGCGACGGTGTAGGCGGCGTTGACCGGCGATGCGGTGACGCGGATCGGCTGGGTGGAGTTGGGCGTCATGACGACCGAAAGCAGGCTCAGCGATGCGCTCTTCACGGCGATGCCGCCGGTGACCGAGATGTTGATAACGCCCTGCAGGGTGTTCGCGCCGTCCGTCAGCAGATAGGCGGTGCTGAACGTACCGGCGGCGTCCGCGCGGAACACCAGCGTCTGGAAGGTGTAGAAGCTGTAGCTCGTGCCGGACCGGACGACAGTGCCGTCCTGGAAGCGCAGCGAGCCTGCGCCGCTGACCGGACTGGTGAAGCGCACGCTGGCGGAGCCGTTCGGCGCGGCGCCGAACGTCTGGCGGAACGCGGCGGCGATGCTGTCCGCGACCGTGCCGACGTCTTTATAGTCGCCGACCTTCGCGGCGTCGGTGACGTTGAAGCTGGCGTTGCCGGCGCTGACCGTGACCACGCAGGTGACGGTGTTGCTGACAAGGCCGGTCTGGTTGTCGCGGACGTAGGCGCAGATCTCGGCGCGGTTCGCGCCGGGCAGCACCGTGGACGCCGCGCGGATCTCCGCGTTCGCGCCGTTGCCGCTGACGGACACGGTGGCGGGGTTATCGGTCCGCCAGATGTATTCGTAGTTGCCGCTGCCGCCCTCGGCAAGCAGGGAAAGCGTACCGCTGCTGCCCGCGCCGAGATCGACGGAGCCGCGGTTCATCTGGAGCGTCGGCGCCGTGATCTGCTGCTTGTCGTTCACGGTGAAACTCCATCTGGTGGTGGCGTTGTTGGTCTTGTCCTGCGCGTCGAAGACCGTCAGGATCACCGTGCCGCTGCCGGGTCTGCCGGCAAGCGCCTCGGCGCGGCTGTCGGAGCCGTTCAGCTCCACGACGCCGCTGCCGTCGGTCTCCCAGCGGTATTCATAGCTGCCGCTGCCGCCGGAGACGGTGGCGGACAGCGTCTTGCGGTCGCCCTCGTCCAGCTTGACGGACGCGCCGCCCGACACCTTGACGGGCGTTTCCGCCGCCGCCACGCTGACGGTGACGCCTGCGCGCTCGGCGCGACCGTCCTTCGCGGTGACGGTCAGCGTGATCCGCGTCTGACCGGCGCCGACGGCGGTGACCTTCGCGGTCTTGCCGCTGCCGCTGACCTTCGCGACGCCGCGGTCGTCGGCGGTCCACTCGAACTTTGCGCCGGAGCCCTCGCCGCTGACGCGGGCGGTCAGCTCGACCGACTCCTTGTCCTTCAGCGTGATGCTGCCGTAGGGCAGTTCCACGGAGATCGGTACGACGATCTCCTGCGTCGGCGTCGTGTCGACCGGCGCGGTATCGCCGCCCGCGGGCGCGTCGGTCACGGGGTCGTCGGCGAGCGCCGTCAGACCCAGCGCGCAGAGCATCGCAAGCGCCAAAAAGGCGGCAAGCAGTCGTTTCAGATTGTTTTTCATGGTTTCACGTTCCTTTCCCGGGTTGTGCGGTTTGCGTATACACCTTTATTATACAGGAATATGATTTTCAGCGCAATATCAAATTTCTCGGCGGCTTTCCGCAGAAAGCCGCCGTGTCTTGTTTACAGTTCCAGCCGGAGGTCGCAGCGCTGTTCGATCGAAAACGCCGCAAAGTACGCCTCCTCCAGCGGGATCCATTTTTCGCGAAAGACCGCGAGCCCGTCTCTGCCGTTCCGCTTTTCGATGCGGCGGAGCTGCTCTTCGGGATCGACGGTCAGAAACGCGCGCAGATCGTAACAGTCCCACAGCGACGGATGGCAGGCGTACGCGCCCTCGACGAGCACGACCGGCTCGGCGGGGACGGTCTTTTCCGCCGCGAAGCTTTGCGACGCGCAGTCGAAGGGACGGTAGCGCACGGTTTTTCCTTCGCGGAGCGGGCGCAGGACCTCCGAGAGAAACCGCTCGTGGTCCACGTTCCCGCCGGGCGTCGCGTAGCGCTCCTGCGTCCGCTGCTCAGGGCGCAGGAAGAAGTCGTCCATCGGGACGACGCGCCAGCCGAAGCGGTCCGCCAGCCCGTTTGCCAGCGTGGTCTTGCCCGCCGCGCAGCGCCCGTCCAGCGCGGCGATCACGCGCCCGCGCTGGGATAAGAGCGTTTCGATCGCGCCGATCAGCGCCGATGCGTCAGCCATCTTCCGCGGCGGCTTTCCGGTCAAGCGGCACCAGCTTCGCCTTTTGCAGCGCGAACAGGATCGCGGGGATCAGCACAAGCTGCACGAGGATGCCGGGGATCGCGTTCAGCACCGCGCCGGCGAGGAACGCTTCCCACGTGAACGCATTGCCCTGCGCGCCGAGCAGCGCGAGCATCGCGACGCCCCACACGAGCCGTCCCGCGATCATCGCGCCGATCAGCGAAACGTACACCGCGGCGAGATTTTTCTCACGGAAGCGGCTGTAGATGAGTCCCGAGACAAGGCCGTACGTCGCCAGTTCGAACGTCATGGCGACCGCGGTGGGGAAAAGCGGCGGCATGCCGAACGTCACGGAGCGCAGCAGCGGCAGGATCAGACCGACCGCAAAGCCGTACGGCCAGCCGCAGATCATGCCGCACAGCAGCACCGGGATGTGCATCGGCAGCAGTTTGCTGCCGATCTCCTGGATCTGTCCCGTCAGCAGCGGCAGCACCATGCCGAGCGCCAGGAACATCGCGGAAAGTACGAGTTTTTTCATAGTTTTGTTCATGTCCTCCTTGTCAGCTTGTCTTCATACTTTATATTTTACCGCAGACCGCGGCAAAACGCAAGCTTGACGGCGCGGCGGCGGTCGCCTATAATGAAAGCCACGGAAAGGCGGGATGTAAGATGAAGAAAAAGCTCCTGACCGTCGGTGTGATCGCCGCCATAGCCGCGATCCTCGTGTTCGTGCTGCCCCGCGTGATCGAGGGCATGGACCATGCGCTGGAGAATATCGACAGCGCGCTGGAAAACATGGCGTTCCACACCGCGGAATTCACGCCGAAGGACGGTTTCGTGTATTTCTCGGACGTGACCGAGCCCATCAGGCTGGACGTCAATCTGAAGGCGGGCAGGCAGACGCTTGCCGTCACGATGGACAACGGCGAAAAGCTGTGCGTCAGGATCGAAAAGGGCGATACCGCCGTCTGCGAGGGGGAGATCGTCTACACCGGCGAGCTGGAGATCGACGTCCCCGAAAGCGGCGCTTATACGATGACGCTGTCCGGCGTGCACGCCAGCGGCGACCTGCACTACGACGCGGCGCTGGAAACTGACCGCGGCACGATCCTGTATGACTACTGACGGCATATAAAAAAGACCGGCGTGAGCCGGTCTTTTTTGTGCCTTTCAGGAAGACGAGGACGAAGCCGCTGCCGCCGCCTCGCGGTCCTTGATCATGTGCTGCAGCGTGATCAGGATCGCCACGACGGTCTTTTCGTGCTCGGGCTTGTAGATGTCCACGCAGTACTTGTCGTGGATGGAGATCAGTTTCTGCCCGATCACGGCGATGATGCTGCCGTCGGCGTCGTACAGTTCGAAATTCAGCCCCGCGATGTTGCCGCGCAGCTGCCAGCCGAGCCCCTCGATATTGGTGATATCCTTGATCAGATGCAGCAGTTCGTTCGACAGCTGGAAACTGACGCCGTCCGCCATCGTGACGTAATGCCGCTCGTGCAGCGAGAAGACCTTGCGCTCGATGTGCGCCACCTGCGCGCCCGTCGCGTCGGTGATGTCGGTCTTGTCGCGGATGGAAAAGAACTTCGACTTCGACCGGTAGACGACGTTCTCGTCCGCGTCCAGAATGGCGATGTCCTTGTGCAGGGTGAGGATCTTCGAGCTGGTGAACAGCGAGTGGTGCGGCGTGCCGAAGCGCTCGACGTTGTTGACGTTTGCCTGCTCGCCCGCCTCATGGAACCGGTGGTACTTGGAAAATACGCCCATTTTGCTCCTCCTTCGGTTTTGTGTTTGCTTTATTATAGCATCCCCACGCCCGGTTTCGCAATACGGTTTTTTCGCCGCTCGGGTTATACCTTGTCTTTCCTGCCCGGATGTTTTATAATATCATCGAGAAAAGACAAAAGGAGCGTGCTGTTATGCCGATCATTCCGCTGACCTGTCCGTGCTGCGGCGCAAATTTGACCATCGACAGTGAAAAGGACGCCGCCATCTGCGAATTCTGCGGCAAGCCGTTTATCGTCAAGGACGCGATCGTGCAGAACTATATCACCAACGTGACGAACATCACCGCCGACACCGTGAACGTCTATTCCCAGAAGGATTTCGACGTCAAGGGCGGCGTGCTGGAGCACTACAACGGCGAAAGCGTCGACGTCGTGATCCCGGACAACGTGGTCAAGATCGGAGAACGAGCATTTTCGGGCTTGGCGATCCGTTCGGTCACGATCCCCGACAGCGTGACTGAAATAGGAGGAAGAGCGTTCTCTGGCTGTACCAACCTGTTAAGTGTCACCATAGGCAGTGGCATAAAGACGATTGCTGACGAAGCGTTCGATGATTGCAGCATAGATCGTGTGAACTATACCGGCGATTTGGCGAGATGGTGCAGCATTTCTTTTGACGGGATTACGGCAAATCCGATGGCGGCAGCGCTGGAATTCTATTTGGACGGAGAACTGCTGACGGATGTTGTTATCCCCGCCGGTGTTACATATATCGGGGATTGTGCATTTGCTGTTGGCTCCGGCATAAAAAGTGTCGCGTTCCCTGACAGCGTTACGAAAATCGGAAGGCAGGCGTTCTGCGGCTGTACCGGTTTGACAAGCATCACGATCCCGAACAGCGTGAACGACATTGCGCCAGATGCGTTCGCGTCCTGCGACAAACTGAGTTCCGTGACATGCAGTGAGAGGCTTGAGAGAGCATTTATTCGTACGCCATGGTGGAATGAAAAGAATTGGCGTCTTCGCGGGCTCTGCCGGCATTGCGGCGGTTTGTTTAGTGGCGTTTTTAACAAGACGTGTTCCAAATGCGGCAAGCCAAAGGACTATTGAAACGAAGCCTTTTAATCAAACAAAAAGCGCGGTGTTCCGATTGGAACACCGCGCTTTTCCTGTTTCTGCGCCGCCGCTCAGTACAGACTGTGGATGTAGTCCGTCAGCGCGGTGCGGTCATAGAATTTCGCGTAGTCGTTGATGACGTGGTCGGGCGCCGCGCCCTGGTCGATGTCGTAGAACGAGCCGTTTTTCAGGAAACTCAGGCACAGGGGGCTGGACATCTGGAACCGTGCGCCGTCCGCCGTCGTCAGGTGCAGCACGCTGCACGCGCCGCCGCCCGAGGTCTGCCCGAGCAGCGTCACGCGGTGCGAACTCTTGAACACGTTGGGGACAAGGTTGCCGCAGGAGAAACTGACAGGGGAGATCAGGCAGTAGAGGTTGTAACCCAGCAGCGAATCCTTCTCGTCGAAGACGCGGTCCAGATTGAGGTCGACCAGATTGTTCTGCGTGACTTGCGCGCCGGTCAGCGTGTTGTGGACGCTCACCGAACTCTTGCCCAGAAACAGACCGATCGAGAACACCGCCGCGTCCCACGTCCCATTGCAGGGCGCGACGACCTCGGCGCGCCGAAAAACCTCCACCTATGTAACCGCTGATTTATGCAGGCAAGAGCGATGACGCAGAGATTTTGCGCTGCAAAAAGACGAGAAAACGCAGGAATACTTTGTGTATTTCGAGTTTTCGAGGCGCATTTGCGGCGTGAAAGATCAAGTCAGCGCCGCAGCCGGAATGAATCAGTGGTTACCTATGGGGGAGGTGGCTCGCCGAAGGCGAGACGGAGGGGGGTAACTGCGTGGCGATCCTGTCAAACGCAAAACTTTAACGTCCGCAAGCCGGGGCTTACCCCCCTCAGGCGCTTCGCGCCGGCTCCCCCAAAGGTGGAGCTTGGAACGCTGCTCGGAACGGTTTTCCGCCGGAGGGCGGCACGCTCAACAGTAATAACACCGTGCTTCGCACGGTGCTTTTGCTTTGCGCGGTCACAACCCCCCTTGCGCTGACCGCAGTCTTCCCGTATAATGACAGCAGAATACAAAAAAGACAACGGAGGATACGACCATGAAAACGAAACGGTTTCTTTCCATCCTGCTCTGCATCGTGATGCTGGGCGGTCTGCTCTCCGTCGGCGCGAACGCGCAGGACGAGATCTGCCTGTGGGCGGTCGACGACGGCGGCGAGCCCATGGTCGCCGCGAGGTCGGAGCTGCCCGCGAAATACGACCTGCGCGACGAGGGACTGGTCACGCCGGTGAAGCTGCAGAACCCGTGGGGCAGCTGCTGGGCGTTCGGCGGCATCGCCGCGGCGGAGACCTCCATCCTGTCGGCGTTCGGCTCGACCTATGCGGCGTCCGGGCTGGACCTGTCCGAGCGGCATCTGACCTATTTCGCGCTGCAGCCGGTGACGGAGTCCGTCAGCCGCTCGCAGGCGGGCGAGGGCTTAATTACGATCGACCCCTCCCCGAACGCCGCGTTCGACGCAGGCGGCGCGCCCATCTACATCACCACGCTGTTTTCGCAGGGTACCGGTCCCGTGCCGGAAAGCTCGTTCCCCTACCGCGGCGCGAACGCCCTGACGAACACAGAGTACTTCGATCAGCATCCCGACGAGGCGACGCTCGAGGAACTCAGCGCCGCCGCGGAGGCATACGGCATGACCGCGGAGGAGTTCATCCACATGCGCGCCGAGCAAAAGGGCAAGACCGACGAGGAGATGTTCGCGTATTTCCGGGAAGCGGTCCGCGACGTCTATGCAAGCAGCCCCTCTTACAGCAAACACGACGACTGGTCGATCCCCGAGCTGGACGGGAACGGTCACCCGAACCGCCTGCTGTCCTCCGGCGTGGTGCTGAAGGACGGCAACGTCCTGCCCGCGTACCGGACAAGCGGCGAGACGGTCCCGAACGCGGACAGCATCAACGCCATGAAGCAGGAGCTTGTGAACGGACACGGCGTGATCATCGGGTTCTTCGCGGATCAGAGCGGCGAGTACACGATGACGAGCGACGAGGGCGGCAGCCAATACAACCAGTACATAGACCGCGAATCGGGCACCAACCACAGCGTCTGCGTGGTGGGCTGGGACGACGGCTACGCCGCGGAGAATTTCAAGATCACGCCGCCGGGAAACGGCGCGTGGATCGTGAAAAACAGCTGGGGCTCCACTCTGGACGCCGCGACGGACGATCTCGGCACCCCGGTGGGACGCAGCGAGTACGGCGTCAAGAACGCGGAGGGCGAATACACGGGCTACTTCTATCTGTCGTATTACGATCAGACCATCGTCCGGCCCGAGACGATGGAATTCACCGCAAATCTCGCCAATGACGAGGGCTTCTACACGCTGCAGTACGACTATATGCCGGCGCAGGGCGGCTTCTTCTCGACCCAGCCGGACGAGAACGTCGTCAGCGCCGCCAACGTGTTCGTCGCCGGCGGCGACGCGGAACTGAAGAGCGTGTCCACCCGTACCTCCGCGGAGAATATGCGCGTGACGTTCGCCGTATACCTGTTAGAGGACGACGCGGAGAATCCGACGGACGGCGAACTGGTGTGCCGCACCTCCAAAAACTTTGAATACAGCGGCTTCCACCGCATGGATCTGGATCAGCCGATCGTCGTCGAAGAGGGACAGGCGTTCTCCGTGGTGACGACGGCGTCGGTGCTGAACGAAAACGGCAAGCGCGAATACAGCGTTGCGGCGAATCTGGGCGCGACGCGGGAGCAAGCCGAATACTACGGCGTCAAGTGCTACTCCAACGCCGTCGTGAACGAGGGCGAGAGCTGGCTGTACGTGAACGGCGAATGGGGGGACTGGAGCGAATATCTCGCCGAAAACGCGACCGTGCCGGTGGACAACTTCTCCATCAAGGCGTATGCCGTGGACGCGGAGCTTGAGCCGACGCCGACCGCGGTGCCCGGCGATCTCAACCATGACGGCAGCGTGG
>JAFSXP010000082.1 GCA_017443965.1 Oscillospiraceae bacterium | reverse complement strand
GAAGGAGGCGCTTTTTGCTACTTCTCTACGACCGTGGACAGCACGTCGCGGCAGGGGCAGGGAAACGGCGAAAAGTCGCCGATCCCGCCGACGTCGCCCCACACCGGCGGGCGCGGACGGCAGCCGCCCGTGGAAGCGCCGCCGACGCTGCGGCAGTTGCAGTTCGACGCGCCGGCTACGTTGCCGCAGTTGCCGCAGTTGCCGCAGCCGCCGCAGCACCCGCAGCAGCAACAGCAGCCGCAGGTATTCTCGGCGGCGGCGTCCACGCGCACGGCCTGCACGCCGGTGTCCTCACAGCAGGGGTTGCAGCACGCGTTTTCCACGAAGGCGGGGAACGTGATGCACCGCGCTCTGCGCTGATTTCTGCACATGATCTGACCTCCAGAAAGAAAATGTCTTGAAAGGGATGCTTCCCTCTCAAGACATCTTATGCGGATCCTGCGCAAAATGCGACGCGTTTCACGACTGTGCGAGCGCTTTCGCCAAATCGCCGTCCGGCGTCACGTAGACCGTGCGGTACTGATCGTATATCACCATGCCGGGCTTTGCGCCGACCGGCTTTTTCACGTGCTTCACAAGCGCGCAGTCAACCGGCACGTTCTGCCCGCTGCGCGCCTGCGAAAACCACGCGGCGAGCGTCGCCGCCTCGGTCACGGTCCGGTCATCGGGCGTCTCGCCGCCGCAGTCGATAATCACATGGCTGCCGTGGATTTTCTGCGCGTGCAGCCACAGATCGGTCTTCGCGGCGGTCTTCAGCGTCAGCAGATCGTTCTGGCGGTTGTTTCGCCCGACGTAGATCGCGAAGCCCGAAGACGAGCGGAAGACCATCGGACGGCTCGGCGGCGTCTTCATGCGCTTTTTGTCCGCGGCGCGGACGTATCCGCCGCTCTCTAATTCCTGCCGGATCTCCGTCACGTCGCGCTCGCACTCGGCGCGGGAAAGCTCGTCGAGGATGCTGTCCAGATACTCGCGTTCGCGCTGTCCCAGCGCGATCTGCTCGGTCAGCACCTTTTCGGCGGTCTTCGCCTTGGCGTAGTCCTTGTAATACTTCGCGGCGTTCTGCTGCGGCGACAGCGTGGGGGAGAGCCGGATCTCGATCTCCGCCATGTCGGGATCGTAGAAGTCCTGCGCCTTGAGCACGGTCTGCCCCTTGACCATCGTGTGCAGATTTGCCGTGATGATGTCGCCGCAGCGCCGCAGATGCTCGCGGTCGACGGCGTCGGCAAGCTCCTTTTTCTGGTTTTCCAGCTTGCGGCTGACGCGCTCGCGCAGCGTCGTCACGGTCTTGTGCAGCGCCTGTGTGCGGACGCGCATGCGGTCGGCGTGGTCGCGCTCGGCGTAGAACGTGTCAAGAAGCGCGCTGAAGCTGTCAAACGTCCGCGCCTGTAGATAGTCGCCGTACTGCGTGATCGGGCGGCAGCCGAACGCCTTGGGACGGTCGCCCTCCAGCAGCATCACGGGCGTGAAATTGCCCGATGCGATCGCGGCAAACTCCCGCGCGATCACCTGCGCGCAGCGCTCGCGCGAGGGCGCGTCCAACGCGGCGAGATCGGCGTCGATATCGCCCGCGGCGAGATACGCCAGCTCGCGGCAGACCAGCGGCGAAAGCCCGCCGAACGAACTCAGCAGGAGATCGGCAAGCCGCGTCGGCGTGTGTACGCCATCAAAAAGCGCCCGCAGCGCCGCCTCGTCCGTCTGCGCGGGATCGCGCTTTTCCGCCAGCTCCGGCAGACGGTAGAAAAGCCCCGGCAGCACCTGCCGCTTTTCCGAATCCTCAAAGCCGACGCGCCGCATGCAGTCTAAAATGCGCCCGTCCGCGCCGCACAGGATCAGATTTGCGCCGCGTCCCATCAGCTCGGCGATCAGGTGCTTCCGGCACGGCTCGCCCAGTTCGTCCGTGCAGTCGAACGTGAAGTCCAGAAGCCGCTCCAGCGGCGGCTGCGTGATCGCGGCGATCCTGCCGCCCACAAGATGCTTGCGCAGCAGCATGCAGAACATCGGCGGCTGCGCCGGATTTTCCGGACTCGTTTCGGTCAGATGGACGCGCGGCGTGTTCGGCGACGCGCTGAGCAGCAGCTTGCCGCCGCCACCCGTCCCGCGCAGGTGCAGGATCAGGCTGTGCCGGTCCGGCTGCTGCACCTTGTCCACCCGCGCGCCGAGCAGCTTCTTTTCCAGCTCTTCGCGCACCGCAGAAAGAAAGATCGCGTCAAGTGCCATCGTTTGCCTCCGTCGTCAGCAGGAACAGCTCGTTCGCTCGCTCGCGCCGTCCCGTCAGGTACAGCGCGCCGAACAGACATTCCAGCCCCGTCGCCCGCCCGTATTCGGCGGGCGTCGCGTTTTTCGGGATCCCGTGCAGATGCGCGTTGCGCCCGCGCTTATACCACGCCAGCTCCCATTCGTCCAGCAGCGGCAGCAGCTTTTCCGTGCGCTGCGACTGTGCGCCCGCGCTGACG
This sequence comes from Oscillospiraceae bacterium, assembly GCA_017443965.1. Classification (GTDB taxonomy): domain Bacteria; phylum Bacillota; class Clostridia; order Oscillospirales; family Oscillospiraceae; genus RGIG3566. Next base: position 8,021 of record JAFSXP010000082.1, on the reverse strand, counting down.
TAGGCGACGGTCCTGCGGTGCAGCTCGTCCGACCGCACGCCGCCGTGCGCGCACAGCCAGCTCCGCACCAGCAGCTCAAACACCGCGTCGCCGCAGTGGGCGATGGCAAGCGGCGTCATCTGCCGCAGCTCCGCCTCCGTCATGTGCATCGAAAACAGATCGTCCACGGGATCACTTCCTTTTCGCCGCTATCATACCACACGGCGCGAAAAACCGCAAATAAAAAGGTAACAAATAGGTGACAAAACTATTGACAAATCGGTTACAATATGTTACTATCTAACCGTAGCTTGGAAGGAGTGTAACAATTTGAAGCATCGGAACCTGGTCAGAAGTCTAATCGCGCTCGTGCTCTGCATCACGGCGATCACCGCCGGGATCACCGCCGCGGCGTATGAAAAGACGCTGAGCTGCAGTTATCGGAAGATCACACAGGACGGTTTTGTCGCCGACGTCTATAACGGCGTCGAGGCGCGTTATAATCTGTACGGCAGGACGCTGTACTGCACGGAGCTGATCGAGCGCTACTGCCGCGAATATCTCGGCGTGGAGGTCCGCATCGGCGGCTCCGCACCGATCGCCTGCACGGACGGCGAGCACTGGTTTGAGGAAGTCGCTGAGGCAAAGCCGGGCGACATCCTCTACGGCAGCGCCGCGGCGCGCGGCAAGGGCTACAACCACTGGGCGATCTGCAAATCCGTCAATGAGAGCGCCGGCACCATGACGCTGTTCGAGCAGAATTGGCGCTGGAACGGCTGCGCGGGCGTGGATCGCGTGATCCCGCTGCAGGACAGCTGCTACCGCGCGTTCCGGCTGATGCCGGAGCCCGAAGAGATCGAGGAGATCGAGACCGAAGAGGTCGCCGAGACCGCGCAGACCGCGGAATCGGCAGTGTACGCCTCGCCGCTGCTGCGCTACGCGCTGGACGCGATGGACGACACGGCGGTATTCTGATAACCGCAAAAAAACACACCGCACTGCGGTGTGTTTTTTTGCGCGCTCAATGCGCTTCGATCCACTTGAGCAGGTCCGACATGACCGTTTCGCGGCAGCTTTCATGCAGGATCTCGTGCCGCGCATGCTCATACAGCTTGCACGCGACGGCTTTCACGCCCGCGACGCGGTAGCGGTCGGCGACCTCGATGGGACCTTTGCCGTAATCGCCGACGGGGTCCTCCGCGCCGGAGACGATCAGCACCGGCAGCGTCTTCGGCACGCCGGTGAACGCATCGGTTTCGTTCGACAACTTGTTCAGCGTCACGAGGTCGATCATGGCGGACACGGTGAAGGGGAAGCCGCACAGGGGATCGGCAATGTATTTTTGCACGTTGTCCTCGTCATACGACAGCCAGTCGAATTCCGTCTTCTTTTCCGTGCGGTCGTTGTACTTGCCGAACGCCAGGGAGTTGACCGTGCCGGAGACGTGCTTTTCGCTGCGCAGACCGCGGATCAGCTTCGCCACGGCGATGCCCGCCGCCGCGGCGGGGTTTTTGCCGCCCGTGCCCATCACGATCAGTCCGCCGAGTTTTTCGCCGTACTTGGCGGCGTACAGCCGCACGATGAACGAGCCCATGCTGTGCCCGAACAGGATGCGCTTTTTGCCGGGGAACTCCTCGGCGACCGCGTCCGCGAACGCGTCCACGTCTTCAACAAGACGCTGCCAGCCGCCTTCGTGCGCGAGGAAGCCGAGTTCCGCCTCGCTTTCGGCGGTCTGCCCGTGTCCCAGATGGTCGTGCCCGAACGCGAGATAGCCGTGTTCGGCGAAAAAGCGCATCAGCGCGTCGTAGCGCCCGATGTACTCCGCCATGCCGTGCACGACCTGTGCCGCGCCCTTCACCTCGCCGTCGGGGATATAGACCACGCCGTGCAGCTTGTGGACGCCGTCGGTCGACGGCACGTATTTTTCGCGGATCTCCATGTCATTTCCCTCCGTTTTTCAGCACCTGCCGAACGGCTGCCTTCCAGCCGTCCAGGTGCGCTTTTCGCGTCTGCGCCGTCATCGACGGGGCAAAGACGCGCTTTTTTTGCGGCAGCGACAAAAGCTCCCCGCGCGACGACCAGAAGCCGGTCGCCAGTCCCGCGAGATACGCCGCGCCCAGCGCCGTCGCCTCGCCCGCCGTGCAGACCACCTCGGCGTCCGAGATGTCCGCCTGGAACTGCATCAGAAAATCGTTCGCGCTTGCGCCGCCGTCCGCCTTCAGCGCGGTCAGCTTGCCGCCGACGTCCGCTTCCATGGCGCCGAGCACGTCCTGCGTCTGATAGGCGATCGACTCCAGCGCCGCGCGGATGATGTGATCGCGGCACGAGCCGCGCGTCAGCCCGACGATCGCGCCGCGCGCGTACATATCCCAATACGGCGCGCCCAGTCCCGCGAACGCCGGCACGACGTACACGCCGCCAGAATCGGGGACTTTTTTCGCACACTCCTCGCTTTCACGCGACGCGCGGATCAGCCCCAGCGAATCGCGCAGCCACTGCACGACCGCGCCGCCGATGAACACGCTGCCCTCCAGCGCGTAGCACACGGGCGCGCCCTTCTCGGTCGCGGCGACGGTCGTGAGTAGACCGGATCGGCTGACGACCGGCTCTTCGCCGATGTTCATCAGCAGGAAGCAGCCGGTGCCGTAGGTGTTTTTGGCGCTGCCCGCCTCGAAGCACTTCTGCCCATAGAGCGCCGCCTGCTGATCGCCCGCGATACCGGCGATCGGCACACGCGCGCCCGGCAGGTCGATCTCGGCGTACACTTCGCCGCTGCTGCGCACCTCGGGCAGCATGCTGCGCGGGATCTCCAGCTCGCGCAGAAGACGCTCGTCCCAGTCGTGCGTGCGGATGTTATAGAGCATCGTGCGCGAGGCGTTGGTGCGGTCGGTGGCGTGTACCCTGCCGCCCGTCAGCCGCCACAGCAGCCAGGTGTCCACCGTGCCGAACAGCAGCTCGCCCCGCGCTGCGGCGTCCTTCGCGCCCTCAACATTGTCGAGGATCCAGCGGATCTTCGTGCCGGAAAAGTACGCGTCGATGCGCAGTCCGGTCGTCTGCTGCACGTATTGCTCCAGCCCGCGCCGCTTCAGCGCTTCACAGATTTCGGCGGTGCGGCGGCACTGCCACACGATGCCGGGGTAGACGGGCTTGCCCGTGTTTTTGTCCCAGACGATCGTCGTCTCGCGCTGGTTTGCGATCGCGACGGCGGCGATCTCCCGCGGGTCGATACCGTGCACTGCCTCGATCAGCGTGGCGTATTGGCAGTCGTAGACCTCGTCCGCGTCCATCTCCACCCAGCCCGGCTGCGGGTATTGCAGCGCAAATTCCCGCTGTGCCGAGGCGACGACGCTGCCGTCGTGATCGAAGACGATCGTCCTTGCACTGGTCGTGCCCTCGTCCAGCGCGACGATGTACTTTTTCATTCTGCTTCCTCCGGCAACAAATTGTTTTCTCTCGACTGGCAGGTGAACAGCAGGATCTGCCGCTTTTTTGCCTCCTCCTGCAGAAGCCGCAGCGCGGCGGCAAGCCGCCTGTCGTCGAAGTAGACCAGCGCGTCGTCAAGGATCAGCGGCGTGCCCTCCGGCAGCGCCAGCTCGCAGATCGCGAGCCGCAGCGCCAGATACAGCTGGTTCACCGTGCCGCCGCTGAGCGCCAGCATGCTGTGAAACAGCTCGCTGTCGTCCGACTTTGTCTCCATGGAGAGACTTTTTCTGATGACGACGTCGCTGTAGCGGCCGCCGGTCAGACGGGCGAACTTTTCAGCGACGCACGGTCTGACGACGGGCGCAAAGAGCGACTGCATCTCGTCGTTTGCTTCCTCCAGCGCCTTGAGCGCCAGATCCAGCGCCTTGCTGCGCTGCGTCAGCCGTTCGATCTTTGCATCCAGCGTCTCCTTCTGTGCGTTAAGTGTGTCCTGCTCGCTTTCGTTGACGGCGCCCTCGCGCAGATGGATCTCTCTGTTCTTTTCGTCGAGCTCCGCCTGTACCTGCTCCGCCTCGTGTTCGATCTCGGGCAGGGAACAGCGCGCGGTGAAATCCTCGGGCGGCTCGACGGCTTCCGCGTCCTGCTGTGCGGCGAGATGCTTCTCCGCCATCTGCTTCCGCTCCAGCGCGGTCTGCAAGTCGGTACGCAGCTTCAGCGCGTCCGAAACGGCGCGTTCCGCGTCCTCCGCCTCGTAGATGTTCGAGGCGAACGCGCGGACCTCGCCCAGCAGCGCCTCCCGCTCCTCGGCAAGCCGCGCGGTCTCTGCATCGTACGAACGCTGCTGCGCCTCGTACTGCGCCGTCTCATGCTGATACTGCGTCTGCGCCTGCGTGTACAGCGCAGCGGCGGTCAGGATACGGTCCTCCTCCTGCACGCCGAACGGCGCGAGCAGCTCGTCCGCCTGTTTTGCGTTCTTTGTGTTCAGAGCGGCGTTCCTCTTTTGCAGGATCGCCCACACGGCGGCGAGGATCACGCCGAGCCCGAGCCCGATCGCGCCCGCGATCGTCTCGAAGAACAGCAGACCGATGCCGACCGCGATAAGCGCGATCGCCGCGATCCACAGCGGCGGTGTTTTGACGGTCTGCCGCAGCTCGCGCACTGTTTTCACGGTTTCCGCGGCTTTAGTCTGTGCCTCGTCGGGCGCGATCTGACCGAAGCCCTGCGGGGGCTCCGGCTTTTCGGGCGGCGAGGGCGGCACCGCCTCCGCGTGACGGCGCTCGGCGGCGTCGTAGTCGTGCAGACGGTCGCGCAGCGCCGTCAGCGCCTCGTCGGAGGGAAGCTGCGCTGTCTGCCCCGTCAGAAGCTCCGCCTCTTTGTCCGCCTCGTCTGCTTCGTGCTGTGCGTCGAGATACGCCTGATGCTGTCTGCACGCTTCGGAAGCGCGCAGACAGCCGCGGATATAGAGAAGCCGTTCCTGCTTTTGCAGCAGCTCCTGTCGCTCGCCGTACAGCGCCAGCGTCTCCTCTTTCACTCTCCCGATCTGCCGCAGACGGCTTTCGACCTTTTCCAGCTCCGCCTGCGTTTTTTGCAGCGCGCCGGTGTTGGTGCGGTCGGTGTGGTTTTTCCAATCGTTCAGCGTTTTTTGCGTTTGTGTGTAGCTGACGGTCTCTTCGCCGCTGGAGGCGAGCTGTGTCAGCCGACGCTCCAGATCGTTGTCCGAGGTCACGTTCATGGCGTCTTGTCCGATGAACGCGCTGCGGCGGAACACGGACTGCTCTATGTGCAGCAGCTTTTCGCTGCAGTTCTGCGCGGTCAGTTCCTCGATCACCTCGCCGGTCACGGCGTCGCGTGCGGTGAATCTGCCCATCGCGGGCGCCTTTTTGTCGCTTGTCCGCTCCAAAAGGATCCTGCGTCCGCTGTCGTCCTCCAGCTCGATCGTACCCTCCATGTTTGCGCCGCTCCAAGGACGGTATTTCTCTTTGTCCGGCAGCTTTCCGCCGCGCAATTGCTTGCGGGTGTCGAGACCGTAAAACATCGCCAGCAGAAACGCTGACCATGTGGACTTGCCGCCCTCGTTCGGCAGCTCCAGGATGTTCAGCCCGTCGTGCAGCTCCAGCGTTTTTCGGTCGAGGTTGCCGAACGACGCGGTCATTTTCAGGATCTTCATGACAGGACCTCCTCGTCGCGTCCTTCGATGGCATCCAGCCCGAGCCGCGCCGCAGACGCGATCAGTCGCCGTGCCTCATCGTCCGTTTCTGTGTCGTAGCGCTCTGTCAGCCGCGCGAGGAACTGCCCGCGCAGCGTGCCTTCGCCCGCGCCCGCCCACAGATCGCGCTTCGGCACGGTCTGGTCCTGCAGCTCCAGCGAGAAAAACAGCGGCTTGAGCGCTTCCTCCAGCGCGGGCAGGTCGAGCTTTTCGGCTTCGCCGGTCAGCGCGATGCGGTACAGATCGCGCCGCGCGTCTTTGCCCTCCAGCGCCGCCGTGACCGCCGCTTGCGGATCGTCGCCGACGGCGACGGACAGCTCCTCATAGCGCCGTCCGGACAGGGGACGGAAGGTCAGCTTGCAGTTGCCGCCGTCCAGCGTGCCGATGTAAACGCCCTTGTCGCCGGTCTCTTTGAAGCCGCGTCCCATCGGACAGCCGGGCATCGCGTAGAAGGTCCTGCCCGCCTGCCGCATTTCGTCGCGCAGATGGATATGTCCCAGCGCCAGATAGTCCAGACCGGACGCGGCGATCTCCTCCGCGGAGATCGCGTTGTAGGCGCTGTCCGCGGCGACCTCGCCGTGCATCACCATGATGCCCGGCTCCGCCTCGTCCTCCACGTGGAAGCCCTGCAGCAGTTTGCCCATATTCGGCGCGGTGAAGCCGACGCCGTAGACGCGGCAGCGCGGCTGCGTCAGCGAGACAGAGGTGATCCGCGGTTCGCGGAAGATGTGGACGTTCTCCGGCCACTGCGCCGTCAGATACGGACTTCCCGTCCGCAGATGATCGTGGTTGCCGGGCGCGATGAACACCTGTGCGCGGCATTTCGCCATCGCGTCGCGCAGCGTCTCGACGGTCTGCGGATAGATATTGCTGCCGTCGAACACGTCGCCCGCCAGCAGCACGAGATCGCAGGTCTCGGCGTTCGCCAGCTCGAACAGCTCCTCCACGAGCTGCCGCTGCTCCTGCCGGCTCTCCGCGCCGCGCGCCGTGAACGGCGTATCCAGATGCAGATCCGCCGCGTGTAGGAATTTAATCACCGATATCCACCCTTTCCGCTGCGGTGCAGCGATTTGTCGTGCCGTCCACCGTGAACAGCACCGCCTGCATCACGCAGGCGCCCGGCGCAGGCTCGAAGCGGCTTGTCAGCTCGCCGCGGAACAGCGCCACCGACTGCGCGGGCAGGATGCCCAGCACGGAATCGCGCGGTCCCGTCATGCCGAGGTCGGTCACGAAGCCGGTCCCGCGCGGCAGCACCTGCGCGTCCGCGGTCGGCACATGCGTGTGCGTGCCGAACACCGCGACGGCTTTGCCGTCCAGATCGTAGCCCATCGCCAGCTTTTCGCTCGTCGCCTCGGCGTGGATGTCCACCACCAGCGGCGTATCGCCCAGCTCCTTGCGGATCGCGTCGAGCTTCGTGAACGGATTGTCCGGCGAAAAGTCCATTCCGCAGCGCCCGATCAGGTTGACCACCGCAAGCTCGCGGTCGCGGCAGGGAAATACGCCGAAGCCGCGTCCGGGACGCTGCGGCGCGTAGTTCGCCGGTCGCAGGATATAGCGGCAGTCATCGAGATACGGACAGATCTCGCGGCGCTGGAAGGCGTGGTTTCCCAGCGTGATCACGTCCGCGCCGGCGTCCAGCATCCGGTCCGCCTGCTTCGGCGTCAGCCCCGTCATCGAGGCGTTTTCGCCGTTGACGATGCAGAAGTCGACGCTGTGCAGTTTTTTGACGGCGCGCAGATGCGCCTCCAGAAACTCCAGTCCCGACTCCGCCACGACGTCGCCGACTGCCAAAATGCGATACTCCATAGCTTGCTCCTTCTGACAAAAAACGCGGTCGGAGCGAACCGACCGCGTTTCGGAAAACTTATTTTGCGTAATCCACGGCTTTGGTTTCGCGGATCAGATTGATCTTGATCTGACCGGGGTATTCCAGCTCGGATTCGATCTTCTTCGCGATATCCCGCGCCAGCAGCACCATGTTGTCCTCGGACACGTCCTCGGGCTTGACCATGACGCGCACCTCGCGTCCCGCCTGGATGGCGTACGCCTTTTCGACGCCCTTGAACGAGCTTGTCAGCTCCTCCAGCTTTTCCAGACGGCGGATGTAGTTCTCCACGTTCTCACGCCGTGCGCCGGGACGCGCCGCGCTGATGGCGTCCGCCGCCTGCACCAGACAGGCGATGACCGTCCGCGCCTCGACGTCGCCGTGATGCGCCTCGATCGCGTGGATGACGGCGGGGGACTCTTTATACTTGCGCGCCAGCTCGACGCCGAGCTGCACATGGCTGCCCTCCATCTCGTGGTCGACCGCCTTGCCCAGGTCATGCAGCAGACCTGCGCGCTTGGCGAGCGTGATATCCTCGCCCAGCTCGCTTGCCAGCAGCCCCGCGATGTGCGCGACCTCGATGGAGTG